>SKHG01000007.1 GCA_007117035.1 Candidatus Campbelliibacteriota bacterium | reverse complement strand
GGCTATAGTGTGTGACACACTCACTCCTCCCTCTACATACACGCGCACGCGCACGCGCACGCGAGGGAGCCGCAGCTACTATGCCAATACGAACTCTGCCACTTTGCCGTCATCGCAGAGATGCTGCGCCCTTAGTACCCCAGCCGCACGGACAATGCGGCCACAATTACTACAGACATACTTCCTCTGGCGGTTTCCTGACGCTTTCGGTTTCGGCAGCGACATGCTGCGATGGGGATAAGAGCCGATGCGCGACAAGACCTGGTCTCGGCATTGCTCTCGCATGCTCTTAGTAAGCCACGGATCCGACCATGGAGCATGCAGTCCTACAGACGCCGCCAACGGTGGGAATAGTTTCTGGTGGCTGTTGCTGCCGATGACGCAATGGCACAACTCATGCAGCAGATGCGCCAGGACCAGTGCGTCAGCCTGCGGCGGCAGGCCGTTCGCCTCCTGTCCATGCCCCAGCACCGGAGACAGCAGCACCTCCCAGGAGCCGTCCTCACGCTGGAGGGACAGCGACCGCACGGAGGTCAGCCGCCCAGGAGGCCAGGAGCAGGACACCGCAGGGGGAGCGAAGCACCGGCAGGGTATCGTCTGCCACGCCGCCACCTGCCGCACCAGCGGGAACAGCAGGCTCGCGGCCCTGGCCAGCCACTCCTCGCGAGTCTCGATGACCTCCTTAATAGCCACCCTCCCAGGGGCTTGTTTTTGGCGTGGTTGCGGACTCTTGCTGCGGGTAGGACCCCTTGTCTTTTTGGTGGCACTCCCGCCGATGGACCGTTTCTTGGGCATGACTGCTCCTTTCTAACGGCATATGCTATAGCGTGTAAACGCTTATGCAACCGGAAAAGCAAACGGAACAGACTCCCATTTTTCCTCTTGTTTTCCGCTTGAGCGCGTACAATGCTGTTTTCGGAACTACTCATTTCCTGCAAGGAGTCTCTGCATGGACGGTCTGCCACCTCCCCCTCCTGGCTACCAGCCCTCTGGTCCTGCCTCACCTCAACCAGGCGCTGCGCCGGTCGCGGCCCCAGCCCCTGCTCCCCGGCCTGTCGGCAGGCCCAGCAGCGATCCTGAGAGGGATGAGGAGAGGGGTCAGCAGAAGGTGGCGATCAGCAAGTTCGTCAACCTGCTACCGAAGGACGCGACCGACTATAGGGTTGCGGTGTTCAAGTTGCGAGGCACCAGAGGCACCAGGCACGATCCCCGTCCTGTGGTTCGGATCCTGATGTCGGAACTGGAGGAAGCCCAGCAGAGCGGCACCGCTCCTGAGGAGTTTATTGCCGATACACTGCTGGAACGATTCGGGGACCGCCCGATGCGAGTCCTGTGTGTGCCGCAGGACAGTCACGGTAAGAAACTCCCGAAACTGGCCTCTTGGGAGATGAAGGTCAACATGGAAGACGATGAGGATGATATGGACAACGACGAACTCCCGCTCGATGAAGACTTCGATCTCAATGACCTGTACAACAGCCCTCATACCCACCCTGGGCTTTCAGGGGCTGCACCGCCGCCACCGCCGCCACCGCAGGGCGATGGATCCGTTCTGCGTGAGGCTCGCTCCATTCTGTCCTCGCAGCGCGAAGCGGAGCAGGGCAACACGGCACTGCTCATTACTATGATGCAGCAGCAGGCCCAGCAGCAGTCGCAGAACTCGACCATGATGATGCAAATGATGCAGCAGATGGCTTCTGAGCGCGAACGGCGAGCGGAGGAGCAGCGGCAGGCCGATATGCGCCTGGCCGAAGACCGCAGGCGGGAGGAAGAGCGCAGGGCCGAAGACCGCAGGCGGGATGAGGAGAAGCGGGTGGAAGGCCGGTTGCAGTTGATGGCCACCCTGCTGCCGACTTTGACACCTCTTATCCAGCGCGTTTTGGAGGGCAAGGAAGATAAAATTACACCGCTGCTGCTGACCAAGTTCTTGGAAGGCGACAAGGACCGTTCCTCTGCCTCCGATCTCATTACCTTGATGTCAGAAGCCAGCAAGCAGCAGGTGATGTCTCAGGGCGAGATGATGCGGAACACCATGGCCCAACAGAGCGAAATGTCGAAATCGATGATCGCTCATGTGCTGCAAATGGCGCAGGATTCGGTGGCCGCGCAGCGCAAGCTGGAGGAGAACAAGGAAAGCGGCCCGATGGACACCTTCGCTTCCATCATGTCCTCGTTGGGGCCGTTGCTGCAAAACGCCAGTGCAGGCTCCCAGCCCATGCCTCTCCCACAGGCCCAACCACCGGCAGCGCATATGCCTCCTGCCATCCCCCAGCAGCCGGTCGCCGCACCACCGGCCCCAAACCCGCAGCAGGCCCCACCTCCTCAACAGGCCCCACCTCCCCAGCAGCCCAGGCAGCCGACCAGAGAGACCAACCCAGAGTTCTCTGACGAACAGTGGATCGCCGGCAGCCTGGGCACCCTCGCTGCGCTCCAGCAAGGCAGGCTCCCGGCGGCACACAGGCCCGAAGCATTGCGATGGATGACGCAGGTGCTGCCGACCAGGCTTCAGACGGCCATTGCAGAGGGAGACGAAGAGGTCATTCAAGAACTGACAGCCCCTGTGGTGTTCGCTGATGAGGGACTGCTCCAGTGGGTCTCTGAGGAGCCTGCACAGCACTTCCTGCGAGCAGCGATGGATGACTTGGGAGCCTTGATACGCGAGAAGACCAACACTCCACGAAAGACGAAGATCCCGCCGCCGCCCGTGGAGGATACCACTGTCGAAGAGATGGGCCTGTCCACCGAAGAGCGGGAGGAATATCCCGCGCCAGAGCATGGTCCCAGTGGCCCAGCACCCAAGGAGGAGACGCAGGAGCCGGTAACTACTGAAGGGGCAGTAGATGATGAACCTGCTGCTGACCAGTAGAGGGGCCGGGTTCACGACAGGCATCTCACTGACCGCCACAGCGGTCTGGAGGCTGGGCTTGGGTGTTGTCATGATGGACAATACCCCGGCCTTGGCACTGACCGTCAAGTATCCCTCCGACCGCAGCGAGGACGGTACGGCCACTGTGTCTTTGCTGCGTGTCCCGGTGCCTGTTGCTCAGAGTGTGGAAGAGGTGCGGAGGATAGCGAACGTGTCTCTCCAGCCGGGCAACCTCGATGAGGATCTCGCTCGCATGGAGGAGGCATATGCCCTGTTCAGGAACAACCCTCGCGTTCCTTCCCAGGACTCGCTGTCGGACGCAATCACCAGAGGGCAGGGCCTGGTGACGGCCTATTGGCGCACCTCCGATTGGATTCTGTCCGACTCTGAGGAGACACTGCGGGTTGATAATATAATTGGCCAAGTCATGGTGGGTATGCGCTCATGAGTCACATCCCTGAGTACAGTAATATAAGCCGCAACATAACACTTCCCTATAAGGGCTATAAACTCATGCCCCTTGAGGGAAAGCGGATCAGGGCCATTCGTGTACTCAGAAAGGCTAACCACCATATACCGAAGTCGTTCGTGTGGGTAGGAGAAGAACACAGGGATCTCTACCGATATATAGACGCCTGGTGCGATGGTAATCAGTTGTTGCGAGAGAGTTATGAAAGCAACGGCTTTGCCACCGATGTCGAGTTCTCCGAACCTCCCGCTGGAACGACCCTAGTTGAACTGTCTCCTCATCTGGTGCTGTCGGTACTACGAGGGGAGATGCCCCTGTATGTATCGCATGATACTGTCATTCGGTTTAGAAGCAGTACAGACTACAGTACTACAAAGACAGGCGGGAAGAGGCGATATGGCAAGTTCGTGGCAAGTGAGTTTCTGGCAGCCATCGCGGACAGGGAACTAGAGCAGGCATACGCCCAGGCTGTTCATCAGTGCGCTCTCTCAGGAAAGCCGGTGATGATGAACGATACGTTCCCTACACCAAAGAAATCGGACGGCCTGTCATTCGTCCTCCCTGGGGATGCTAACCTCATCGAGGCAGAGAAACGAGGGCTTGGCGTACATGTGCCTGCGTCTCACGACACGGCAGAAGAACAGAAGCCAGCGGAGAAGGTGCATGAAAGTCTCGTATCCACGGTCGAAAACTGTGGTATTACGGAGGTCGTAAGCCTGGCAAGCGGAGGGGCCAGGGAGTACTACATCAAGCGCCGGTACGACCGCGAGATGGTGCTGCTGTCTACGGCCACCGCCTGGTCGCTGGACGGCCCTTGGACGGCTTATTAAGCGAAATGTCAGATTTTGGGGCATTGTGATAGCGGAAGGCTGACATTTTAGGGGCTTGACTCCTGTCGTGTCTGAAGTACTCTATGTACTCACCCACAGCACAGGAGACACCCATGCTGACCCTCGACACCTTCCGCGAATACGCCCTCATGTCCGAAGAGGAGGTCGCCGCCCTCCAGCCCGGTCCTGAGGAGTCGCGCACCGGAGACTACTTCGAATTAGCAAGTGTTGCGGTCATTCGAGCAATGAAGGTGTCAACATCTCTCGGTCCTGTATACACATTGTAGTAATATGAATAAAGTTTCATGATCAAGCCCTCCGCATCAGCAGAAACGCCGCCACGCCGACACCGACCACCAGCATCAGGAACGGCATAGGAGAAGGAATCGCGATGGGATCACCCACGCCTGCTTGGCCCCAGGCCAGGCTGCGCGGCAGGGTGCCGTCCACTTGGTCGGGCACCTGGTTGCCACTGCGGACCATGACATCCATCGACCGGGCGGTGAGGCGCTGGGCCTCTTCCCGCACAGGCTTGCCGTGAGCCGCACGCATGCCGGGGTTGGTGATCTGCACCTGCATCGAACGCTCGACCATACCGGCCCCAGTGTCCTTCTGCTTGGCCGTGCCCACGCCGAACTGCTCAGGCATGTCCCGGCTGGGGCCGATCTGTTGCGCGGAGGGGTGCTGCGGGTTGTTGATGAAGATCATTGCGGTGCCCTCTGCTGTGCTGGGTAGGGGGTCTCTTCTGTGTAGACAGGTATCGGCGGCGGTGCCATCCCGGCCATATCAGGCACGGGTTTTGCCGCCCCTGTCCCGTTGCCGTTCTTCTTTTCCATGCGCTCGGCCAGTTCCATGAAGGCCACCACGGTCATAATAGGCCCCAGCACTTCTGCGGCGACAGAGAACCAGTGGTGCAGCTTCACCACTCCCTTTTCTTTCCGCTCCTTGACCTTGCCGTAGAAGGCCAGGCCGGTGGGGATGCTGACCCACCAGTAGCGTGCGGCCAGGCGCAGGGCTGGATGCTGGACCACTCCGCTGTTGTGGACTGCTCCCAGGGCCTTGCCGGTCTGGACCATGGTGTTGAAGTTCATGACTGCCTCTGCCTCCACATGTAGAGGGCCAGCAGACCGGCAGCAAGCAGGAGCAGGGTCTTGACCGGCACCTGCATGCCGCCGGGGAGCGTGACCGTGCCTGTGCCTGCAAGGCCCGTTGCGGGACTGGGCAGGGGGATCGGCGGCGGCATGACCATACGGCCCTCAGACGGAGGGACGGATCCTACGCCCAGATAGGACTGGTCGAGGTAGCTGGAGAACATGGGTCACCGCCGCTTGGCGCGGCCAGGGGTCGCCTTGGGCTTGCGCGTCATCAGCCACAGGCCAGCGGCCAGTCCCGCAGCGGCCAGCAGGACGCGAGGATCGCCCATATTGATGGCCCCAGTGCCACGGTAGGCTTGATCAGTGACATAGCCATTCATTCCCGGCATCCCGGCCATGCCAGGCAGGAACTGGGTCCGTGAGGTGGCTCGCGGAGCAGGCATTTCCTCGCGAGCGGCGAGATTGGCCTGAGTAGTCACCGAAGTCGGCATGGGCGTAGTCATGAACTGGTCCGCATTGTTGGACAACATGGGGAGTCCTCCGAAGAGTGGGAAAGGGTCTGCGTAGGTGGCTATCGTACTGCCTGGCAGTTGGGAGGCAAGCGGCGTTTACACGGCCTCTATAGGTAGCGATAGCCCACATAATTGGCCACCAGATCCATCACAATGTTGCAGGGAGGTTCTGGCCCACCGAACAACAGATCGGGCCTGTACCGGCGCACCAGGGCCTCTCCCACCTCGTTGAGAACGCCAAGGACCATGGCATCCCTGAAAGGCACTCCCATGCGCCGGGCGATGCTCATGCAGGCCAGGTGGGTGACGGTCCACCAGTCTACGCAGGTGCCTTTGTCCCACTGCTTCCACGGCCCATCGACCATGTGGACGAAGAGGACATAGCCTCCGTAGGCTCCTATGGCCCTGAGCGTGTTGGGGTTCATGGAACGATCTTTCCTTCCGACAATAGTTTGTTGAGGAACCACGCAATCTTCTGCTCATTGGGCTTGCCGTCCTGGCGCAGGAACTTTGGGGACTTCCTCAGACGGGCCTCAACGGTGGCGACAGAGTCCCTGGTCTCCCGATGCGGCATGGGAGGTTCTGACACATGCATGCCCAATCGTCTGAAGTACCGGGCCTGTCTGGCATTGAGCGGACCTCGGAACATGACACTCTCCAATGTTAACGAGCGATATCTTTCGCCAGGGTGATCATGGGATCCTTGTGCGGGTGCTGACCGGCATAGGACCATGTCTTGCTAAAGCCTTCGTACACCCAGCACTCCCATCGGTTGTATTCATCGCGCCACACAACAATGGTGTCGCCATCGTTCGCCCGTGGAGGCACCCGCTCAGGGCGATCCACCGTGCCGTGGTAGACAGGGTCGAGCGGATGCGGTTCAGGGTTCTTCTTGCTCATGGTTCCTGCCTCCTTGACCCAGGTCTGTTTGCGCTGTGCGGCCTTGATCAGCCGCCGCAGGGCCGGTTCGGCCAGTTCCAGCCGCCTCTTCAGCATAGCAGTTCCAATGGCCACGGAAGCGTCACGCGCCAGGCGCTGCGCCCGGTTGTAGACCGGCAGGGCAGCGTGCTGCTTGATGTACAGCCGCAGCAGCCTATCCAGGCGCTGACGGATCTGGGCAGGCGACAGCTTACCCTTGAGATACGCCGATTGGTCCTCGATGTTCGCTTCCAGTTCCCGCTTGAATGGCAAGAGCCAGCCGCCTGGTTTCTGCCCCTCAATCTGACGCAGGATGCGTTGGGCCTTGTTCAGCACCGCATCCCTCCCCCATTTCAGATACGGAGCGTTCGGTTCCGTCATGCGCCACAGGAAGTCGCCGCCATGCTCAATGGCCGTGTGAATGACACCCGGTAGGAGCGTCTGGAGGGCCAGCATGGTGTTCTCAGCGGAGCGGGTGGGACCGCGCTGCTGATGCGCGATATGCGTGAATGGATGAGGCGGGTTGATCTTGAGGTGGATCCCGTCAGGCTGCTCCGTTGCCGCGCCGTGGTAGACAGGGTCTGGAGGAGGGTTGCCACGGACTCGATTGATGCGGATCTTCGCCGCCGCGTGGTTTTTCCGCAGACTGTTATAGAGGCGTTTGGCCTCTCCCATTTCGTAGATCGTGTTCTTCGCGTAGATGTCACGATAGGCGACATGCACTAGGGCTTTTGGGTCTTCCTTGGCCAAGCGTTCAAACGCTGCCCATGACATACCGGCTGGGTTGCTGACTGGGTGCTGCTTGGTCACGACACGCCTGGTGGTTGTGGGCCGCATCGGGATCGCGGCATCACGCTTGTAGGGGTTCTTGCGTTTCATAGGTGTTATACTCCGTAGTTGACAGGACGCGAGTGTTCATCCACACCGCCGCCATAGTCCCAATCCAGCATCTCCATGGTCCGCTCCAGGGCAGCGTCCGCAAGACTTGGATTATCCCAAGGGACCAAGATGAGAACGTCATCGAGCATATTGGAGTCGAACGGTTCATCTTTGAACTGTTGACCACCCTCTACGGCATACCCAGTGATGCCTGGCATTTTCGCCAGTTTCAGCCACACCTTCCGCATACCAGGGCTGTGATTGAAAGTATCACTCACGATGATAAAACCAAGGTCAAGCAGTTGCTTGTAGAAGGAGGTCATCACACCCTTACCGCGAGCCGAGGGCACCACATAGGTGTTATGCTCCTTGATGATCTGCTCAGACATATCAATCTCACAAGCAACGGCAGCGACTTTCTTGCCTTTCTGCTTGTAACTGATGATGTCTAACTCCAGGTCGCCTTCCCAATCCCTGCGTCCGATCTTCAGACCAAACGGTCCCATCCATGGGCGCGTTCTTGTATGGTCTACGAGGTCACGGAACCCTTCCATGTCAGGGCCGATGGCAGGGTTCCTGCGCCTGACCGTCCGCTCCAGGCTGTCCAGAGCATCGTGGATCGACCCACGCTGTTTGCGCCGGTCCTCTTCCATCCGATCAACGGTGCGCTGCAAGGCGTGGCGGACCGCTTCATCTTCATCCATGTTGACCAAGTCCCAGCCATCCCCACGCGGCACGGAGCGCGGACGCTGTGGGTACTTTGCAGGGCGGCGATAGGGGTTCTTTTTGGGAATGAGTTTCTTGACCTTGGCATGATAAAGGTTTACTGCCTCATGCTCCTCAAGGATGATCTTGTTGTGATAGGAGTGATACAGGTTACTGTCGTAGTGGATTTTGAGGTCGCGCACCGCTTCTAGGTCTGCTTCTCGAAGAGCCTTGTATTTTTTCCACGATGTTTCAGTAAAGGCCAAAGCAGGAGACTTTGGGTCGAGTTGGTACACAATGTATTCACCGACTCGCGTCACCTGAGGAGGGCGCGGATCAAAGTAGGGATTCTTGCGTGTTTTCTTGAGTTTCACAGCTTGCCTTCTCTCTTTATGATAGTCTGTAGGGTTCCTGCGGCGGCGAGGGTTCGTCATCACCGGATCTGCTGGGTCGAAGGTGCCACGGTTTCCGGTGGCTGACTTGATCTGAGTTGCGGAAAAGGCCGACAGTTCGTCAAGGATTCCGTTTTCGGAAGTAATAATAATCCCGTCAAATCCTAGAAACTCAGTATTGTTTCTGAATGCCGTGGTGTCCATTGGGATTTCTTTTCGACGTAGAATCCTTGGGTTCTTGATCGAAACATACAAGGATGCAACCCTGTCGCCATATGCCGCAGTTTCACCGCTAAATGGTGAAAGATAAATACCACGGCCTAGTTGCCCTCCACGGGACTCCTTGAATGCGTCAAAGGAACGGCTTGTTCCATGGTAAACCACCAACGGCCTACCGTTGCCATCGACCACCTTGGAATCACCAAACCACTTCCAGAAGGCCAGCAGGCCCTCCGGTGTCGGATGAATCAAGCGGCCCTCACTATTCCGCGTGGGCCTCCACTTGCCGTTGACCTTGATTTCTGCTGGGATGTTCACTTGCGCCTCCTGCGCCTGGGATTCGTCATCTGTTGAGGCTCATGGTCAACCCTCGTACCCATAGGTGCCGTCTTCAAACGGGATGTCAGGTATCTTTGACACCGTGACACGATCCTCCAGCCAGATGGCACCCGCCGGTATCTTCGACACGCGGGTGAGGAGGATCCAACTGTCTGGCACATCCCCTATCGGGTCAGGATCCCCAATGAGTTCAAAGTCATCCAGCATGTCGGTATCGATTGAGTAGATGTAGACGAACCGCTGGGTGATGTACTCATCCCGCTTGAGGATGGGCAGCCATTCATAAATACCATTGTCTGAACTCACATGAGCCACATGACGGCCAGGCGCATTATAGTCGCGACCGTCGCGACTCATTGGCATGCCCGTTCGCTCAAACCCTGGTGATGAGTTCGCGGAAACGGCTCTCAGAACGAAACGGTTCATGGGCCTCTCACTTTTGATAAACCGACTCCGTTTGCCCACAGCGCATGCCCCAGGGGTATGCCAAGCAGTAGAGCCGCCGGTGACTGCCAGTCATAGATCCACCCGCACCCCCAGGTGACGGCATTCAGCCCCAGGACCGCAGCAGCCACGCCGATCAACATACCCACCATAGGCCAGGGCACTAGGGGGGATTTCCGAGGCCAGAAGAGATGCCCCATGAGGAACCCGAAGGCGAAGGGTAAGGACCACCACCGTCTACCGGCCTCCCAGAGGACTTCGCTGATGGTGTCCCCGGCGGTCTCGTTGGTGAAGACGTAGATATCCCAGCCGATCAGCAGGACCGTGACGAAGATCAGCAGGCCGATGGTGGTGTAGTGTGTCTTGCTCATCCCAGGAGTCCTTTCATCTTGATCTCTTTTTCCGTGGTCGCCAGATAGGCTCTTGGTCAAATCGTTCAATCAAATCACTATGTTTAGAGTATTTAACGTAGAGGTCATGGGCATCCTCGACTAGTTCCATGAGAGAGGCACTGTGGTGGCAATAGGAGTTGAACTCTTCCTTGGATATAATCACAAGAGGCACCCCGGCTGTGTCGGCAAAGGCTTGCGCCTCTTTCTTACCTGTGAGGCTACTGGAGACAACCATCAAGGCACGCCAGGATATGGAACTCAAAGGAGCAAAGCCCTCATCATGAGCACTGTCACCTCCGTCAAAAACAGTTGGGACGCGCCGACCGGACGGGCTTTTAACGCTCCACACATCGCTTGGGAACAGAGATGTCACAAACCCACGCCCTACAAGGAAGGGACTGTAGCCGTGGTGAAATACGCAGGTATTTACCGACACGCATATTTCATCAGACAGGTTCGATGTGAGGTAACGAGCGTAGGACAGGCTTAAACCGCGAATCACATGGGATATTTCTGTGCTTTGGTTGAATGATGCTTCTTGTCGTGCTTGTATACCTCTCCATAGCTGTAGTTTTTCATTGAGTTTATCTACTCTACTAAGAACCCATCGTGCGTCATCCGCTTTTATGATTGAATGCCGTACTGATTTCTTGCTTCGTAAGGCCCTATGGAGTATTCCTGTTATGTCTACAAGAACTTCGTCGTCTGCGGGAAGTTCAGTGAAACGGTTTTTTAAGAACTGATCCCCTTCCGCACTGCGGTATACAAGGTAGCGAGCCAAACTCTCGTTATTGAGGTGGTTTACGATGGAAATAGCAGATTTTTTAAAAGACTTGCGGCGATATTTATTGCGAGCCTTGTACCATATATCTATCAGTTTTTCACGATACTCATTTAACTCATATCTAAATCCTCGCACAAGATCGTCGTAATGTTCTTCTGTGAGAGTTGGCAACTCCCTAGACAATACCAATAGATTGGGTCTAAATCTGATGTATTGTAAAAATTTCTTAACCGTAGTTTCTGTGGATACAGGCTTTCCCAGTAGAACATTCCTGGTGTTTACAATTACGCCACCTCCTGCTACTATAGGGACACTTACCAAATCGTATTCGAGATCTGCTTTATATATCCCCGTGTCTTTCAGTAAGGATCTCGCCCCTCTCGGCGTATCCCTGCGTGCCTGATCGGCCACTTCATTTAAACGCCTGACGGTATCCCGAATCCTAGAGACTATATATGCAAGTGGTATATCTAAACTCATCCCAGGAGTCCTTTCAGCGCATCAAAGACCGTAGCGGCCACCACCGGCACCTGGCCGTTGCCCAGTGCGATGATGCGGTTCTTCTGATGATCTGCATCCCTGCTGGAGGGCAGGGTTGCGGGTAGGACCGTCTTCTCGACAGCAGGCTCCCAGTACCTGTCGGACAGCACCTTGGTGCGCCATCGATTGAGGTGGGCCTGTGTGATGTGAGCTTCAATGTTGGTCCATTCAACAGGCCAGCCCATGAACCACTCGGCCCACTGAGGGTTGATTGCCTTACCCACGCCGCCGATGATATAGGGGAGCATGTCGCGCAAAGGCTTAGACCGTTTCGCCAACTGCCGCTCCAAACCTTCCCCCTCCCATGCGCCACGGTAGTCGCTGGCCGTGAGCGTGGGCAGGCGTTTGAGGCGACCGGCCTTGTTGGTGAGGCCCAGGCGGTCTGAGAGGCTCCACAGCGTGGGGTCTGGTCGGTTTCCGCTGGCCCTGGCGTCTGAACAGATCAAGGTCGGCAATGTGTTGCGGACGCTGACACCGGAGATCCCCAGAATGTCCTTCTTGAGGGCCGTGAGCGTATTCCCTACCAGCAGGCCGCACGCCGGGGTTTTCTCAGGGTCTCCCCACTTGTGGATGAAGGGAGGACCGCCGCGCTTGGCCAGCAGCCACATGCGATTCCGTTGGTGGTAGGCACCCAGGTCGTTGGCACCGACCACGCACCAGGCGATGCGGCTGTAGCCCATGCGTTGCAGTTCTGGGACGATCAGATGCAGCCCCTTGGTCCGCAGGTTGGGGCTGTTCTCCGCGAAGATGTAGCGCGGTTGCGCCTCTGCCGCGATCCGCAGCATGTGCCAGACCAGGGCCGACCGTGGATCGTCCAGCCATTTCTTGCGACCGGCCAGAGACAGTCCCTGGCACGGGAACCCACCGGCCAGCATGTCCACGCCTGTGTATCGCGAACCGTCCATCTCCTGCACATCGTTGTACATATTGAAGCGTGGTAGCACTCCATCGGCCTGCCTGCGCGTCAGCACTTCTCGACCATAATGCAGCCATTCGGCAGCGGCCACCAGGCGGTGACCGTGCAGGACGCTGTGGGCCAGGATGCCGCCACCGCTACCGCTGAAGAGTTCGATATATCTCATGGTATCATCTCTTTAGTGCAGCCCAATGAGGATGTTGACACCCCTCTTGCTGCTGTCTCCGCAGGCATGCATGCGCTGCGTCCGCGCAAAGAAGGGTCGGGCCATTGATGTCTGGAATGCCTGTTGAACAGCGACCAGGGCCTCTGCGTTGTCTACTGAGAGCAGGTTCCTGATGACTGCGTCATGCCCCTTAATTGCCGCCATAGGGCACCTGCCGCAGTCGATGGGACACGCGAACTCGCCCTTGTTGACCAAGGGCACCAGAAGCCGCCAAGTCATGGCTTGCAGTGCGGTGCCGGGCACCAAGGCTGTCTGCTTCACAGCATCCTTAGCGGCCTTCCCCTTGACTGCCTCAACTCTGGATTTCACCACCTTGTTGTAGGCTCCAATCTTTTTCTCCAACGCCTTGTGTTCACGCTCGTATTGTTCCCAGGCGGCGTACAGGTCGGGCGCATAACGCTTCAGGCGGCGATGCAGACTCAGGTCCACATTCTTGAGGGCTTGTCGGGCCTTGCGCTTCGCCGCCCCACTCCCAGGGCCTGAGAGTTGCTTGGTCTGAGCGACCGCATTTTCGGCTGCTTTCTTTGCGCGTTCATAAGCGGCCAGAACAGCAGCAGCCATGCGCCGACCCTTCACAGGGCCTTCCTTCTGCTCATAGGTCTTTTCCACCACCCTGACGAATGGGTCTATTGCGGAGAATCCCCCACGGGCGATGGGCAGCTTGGCGATCTTTGCTTTCATTTGATCGCTATGCACCGATCCGCTGGAAAGGTTGAGGACGAAATTAGAGGGCCAATAGGATTTCCTGCTACCGTTCCTCTTGTGGGTCTCCAGCAGTTCTCGCCATGATTTACTATAGCCGTAGATGGTGATGCCGTGCTTGCTCAACATCTTGCACGCACGCATCCATTCTTCCACTGCGGTGACATCGCGGAAATCGCCATCAACAAACAGTCGCATGATGCGAGGACGGTTGCCAGTCTGACTTTCATAAACCATGCGGTTCATCACCGTGTCCACATGCCGTGCAGGATCCAGTGTCGCACCCAGAGACAGCAGTAGCAGGCGAGCGACAGTCGCTGGGTAAGACAGAGCCTTTATGCTGTAGCAAAAAGACCCGCAGCCACCAGGGTCATCGTTGAGGACGGCATTGCCCAGGGCCGCGCCAGACAAGGCATTGCCGTACTTGAGGGATACGCCGCCAGCCCCAGGACAGGTGGCGATGGGAAACTCTGAATAGGCCACGAAGGGCAGCTTGGTGTTCCCGCTCACCGCCAGGCAGCAGTCGTAGATGGAGTCCCAGATGCTTTTGTAAACGGTCGTTGACTTTTTGCCTTTCTTAACCACGACCGTGCGGCCAGGCTCCTGCCCCTTTCGGATCTGGGTCAGGTAGGAGTCGAAAATCCGCAACACAGTGTAGTAGGTGCCGACCTCGCTTTTGGCCTTCAATTTGACCAAGGACTTGCCCTTCCTCGTCATCTCAGCAGCCTTCTCCAGGTACCGGATAATGGCCCTGCACAAGGATTGGGCCGATGCCCACTCCCGGCGCACGATGAAACCGGCCAATCCCAGATACAGCGGCACCGTGGTGACCGAACCCTTGATGTCCTCCAGATCGCGGAGACCTTCCCGCAGCACTCGCTTCAAGGCGGCAGATTGTGGGTTGGATCGGACGCTCCCAGCAGGCCGTGCCGTGCTTTGTTGCATGACAAACTCATTGGCCGCTTGACTGGGGCTGTACAACGCACTGAAGGGGCTGTAGAGACGGCTGTCGCCGCCTCCTGAAGCGGATGCCTCATCGGTGTTGCCTACCGGCAGAAACAGAGGGTCTGGAACGTAGTGCATCATCGTCTCCCGCATGTGACAAAGACCTGGGCGCTTTCAGGCAACCCGGCCCATAGCTCCCTGATGCCGTGCAGACGCACGGTACGGCCCATCACATTATCCGCAAATCGATATCCATACTGCATCCGCAGACTGTCTACCTTGTCATCCAGCCAATCCATGAAGGGGCTGTCTTCGGCCTCTTCCTCCGTCACGGTGGATTCTGTGTCAAGGGTGGGTTTGGTTGGTCTGGAGAACCACGCAAGCGCCAGGGAGGCAACCGTGATGCTGGGGTAGAGAACGTGAGCCTCACGCACCTGCTGGCCTTTCAGGCCGCGCTTGTGCCAGAGATAGGCGCTGTACCCGGCGCTGGCCAGGCTTGCTGCAAACACAAAGGGGCGAGCGGACACCCACATGTCATAATAACGCAGTCCCTCGTAGAGGAATGCGGCTACTCGATCCCGCTGGCGCTGGAACCTATCTTCCCGCGAGAGGTACGAACAGGCCGTGCTGGGCGGGAGTACTGTGTCGAGCCAACTCATGAGACACCCCTTCTGGCTGGTTCGCGATTCTAACCTTTGGCCGTGTAAACGCCATCGGTAATTCGTCACGGGCGAAGGTGAACAGCACCGGAAGGTACTGGGGAGACAGATGCAAGGACTTTTTCCTGGGCTGCCTGGTGCGACCGGCTTTTGCAGGCCCATTGCGCCCAATGACTCCATAGAGGGGCGCAGGCAGATAGTTGCGCCATGGGGTCGCCTTGCCCAACTGCGTGCGGAATGAGTCCATCAGGGCCTGCCAGCGTCTCTTGTCGGAGGTACTGGCGCTGATGACACCGTCTTTGGCCAGGGCTGGCCACCAGGGGCCTGGCTCCTGCTCTGGGGAGATCAGCAGGGCATGAATGCTCGCCGCTGGGAGCTTTTCCACCAGCGTGACCTTGGGGTCTCGATGTGTGGAGGCAGACAGGACATAGGCCTTCTTGATGTCCCGCCAGTGCAATGCCTCTTCCACCAGCACATCCTGCATGGTGCCGACTGCGGCCACCGTGATGTCACCTTCAGGGGCATGCAGGATCGGCAGCATGCCAACCGTTTCGATGAGTCGTGCCAGCAGGATGTCGCTCACGGCATCCCCTTACTGTCGCTGCGACCACCAGGCGTAGGCTCCAAAGGCCGCTACGGCACCCAGGACATAAAGGCCGGTGTTCTCAGGGCCTGCGTGCTGCGGTTGATTGGCCGCAGCAGCCGTAATGGCGGCAGCAGTGTCTGTCCTGGCAGCAGCCACTGCCGCTAAGGCCCGTTGGGCATCTTGGCTGCATTGGGCAATGAGGTTTGACCGTCTGCGAGCGTCAGTCTCTTGCTCGGCACGCAGGATGCAGTCCTGGCGCACCAGTTCGACCTGTCGGGCATCTTCGTCCAGGCCCTCCAGCACCTTGTTCATTTGGCCCATGGCTCGCTGTCGGGCGATGGCTGTGTCAATGGCTGCAATGGCCCAAGCGACCGATGAGATCAGGCCGATGGCGACCACGCCTGTGATGGTGCTGGTCAGCAGCCAGGCTCCCAGTCCCGACATACCAGTCGGGGCCGGTCCATCCCACACGCCGGGAGGCAGGATACGGTAGAGGCGCATCTCAGCCTCGCGAACCTCTCGTTCCATATCGTCCCACGCCTGCATCTCAGTGGCGGTCAGCACACGCTCGGCCACAGCCCTGTTGTTGGCCATGACGGAGAACGAAGCATTGACGGTGTCGCGCTTCTTGCCGAACTCGTTGAGTTTCTCTTGCAGTCGGTAGAGGGGTTCTGTCAGGCTGGCGTAGCGCAGCACCGCCTGGACATTGCCCAGGCGCTCAGTCAAGCGCCGGTATTCGGCATCCAGATCGGTCCACTGCGCGGCGGTGGACCGGCTGAACAGTTCCATGGGTTCAGCGCCACCACTCTCGCGCCACCAGACCCTCCAGCCGTCCTGGGCCACCGTGTCGCCGGCCAGGGCCGCAGGGGGACGCAGCAGAGGGAATCGGCGCTGCGCCGGGGAGGGGTTGACCATGTATTCCAGGGCGATGTCCACGATGCGGGTGCCCATGTTCCGGTCGGAGACTTGCCCAATGGCCCAGGACAGGAAGCGTCCGGTGACGCGCATCCAGTCGCTGTCGGGCAGCGGAACATCGAACTGACCGCCGCGCCAGATGCTCCAGCCTGCTCCGGTGGTGGACATGGCCAGGACATTGTAGTCACCCTCAGGCTGGGCCGTGGCAGGGTTCTCCCGCTCCGCTTCCACCAACACGCTACCACGGGCGTTGAGGATTCCTGCGGCGAGCAGTTGGACATCGAAGGGGTTGGCGGCACGCTTGGCATCTCGCCAGCGCCTGAACGGTTCCATGCTGCCGACCGTGGCAAACCAGTTGTACCACCATTCAGCGCCGAAACCGGCCATGGACTGCCCATGGACCTCCTCATAGATCTTTCGGCCCAGGGCCACCACCGGCCAGCCAGGAGATGGGATACCGCTCATGGGTTGGTCCTCTCTGCAAACCAGGCCGCATCTTCTGCGGACACTGGGTAGTCGTTCTCACTGTTGGCCCGAATGGCCGAAATGCGGATCTCAATGACGACCTGCTCCAGGGCAGCAGCATAGGTCGCCAATTGCTGCTCTCGTTCGTTGAATGGCGATAAGTCTACCAAGACAGGCCGCTCAGGCAATGGAGGAACCGGGTAATACGGCTCTTGCACGATGTAGTGGCGAAAGCACCCAGCCAGCGGGAGGATCAGAATCCACAGGAGAAGGAGTAGAGCGGACTTGTTCCAATCCTTCCCGCTGGCCGGTGCAGGGGTCTGCAAGATGCGTTCTGCGATCTCGGATTCACGGGCCAGCCCCTCGCGGACGCTGCGGAGTTGCTGCTCACGGGCCTTTGCCGCCGACTTGGCAGCCTCGGCCTCTTCAGCCTTCCACCAGTCCATCAGGGCCTGGAGAACACTGTCAGATAGTACACGCAGGATTGAGGCGACCCAGGAGGGCATGGTCAGTCTCCGGTGGTGAGCAGATCCCGACCCTTGGCGGCGAGGAAGTTGCCCAGTGAGCGCGTCAGGCTACTGGCGATACCTTCTGGCAGGACGGAGGTGATCCGGTCGGGCAGCTTGCCCAACAACCGCATCAGCAGCCGGTTGACCAGGTCTCCCAGTTCGCGTTCCGTGAGGAAATCAAGAATGTCGATATTTTCAGACTTGAACTTTTGCAAGACACGCTTGGTGGTGTACACCTTCAGATCGTCCCACCGTTCTCCCCAATCAATACCGGACCCATCGGCAGCATCGCGCACGATCACCGGAGTCTGCGTCAGCAGCCAATGCTCGGCGGTGTCCACGGCGAAGGGCACAAGACGATTGTCGATGAGGAAGTTGCGCTGCTCCCACAGACTCTTGGTGGCATCGAGTGCTTCGTGCTGTTCCTCGACCTTCCACTTGGATCGCAGGAGTTTGAAGGCCCAGGCAACGAGGGTTGCTATAACCGTCAGGAGGACGGATACCCATGCCGGTTCAGAGGCGACCTCTGCGACCTCTTCAGCGAGAAGCGTGCAGGGGATGAGAAGGAGAAGAAGTATTCGCATGGTGTTCCTTTCAGAATTGCTGCGATGGGTGCGGGTGGTAGAACTCACTGTCGGGATCGTCACAGTCTGGGTGCGGTGTCTTCAGATTGGCACCGGACACACAGGGCCTTCCTGAGATAGCCCTGACCAAGGAGTCCACAGACCGGGTGACCCTGGCGCTTGATTTGGCCAGGGCAGTGTTCGCCGCATTGGTGCTGGTGATCAGCGTGGTCAGTTCTGTGCGGTACGCCTCCTCCAGATGTTGGATGCGTTCCGTCATCGCCTGTTCTCTTGAGGCTGTCTCTTTATCCCTCGCCTCATCCCTTTCGATGGTGCGCTTGTCTCTCTTTGCATCACGAATGATATAGTAGACAACAAGCCCAACAGCCAGGCCAAGCTGGCTAGTAGCTTCAACGAATGAGATAATCGATTCAAGCATTGTACTGTCTTTCCAAGCCGGGTGGTCTATTCGGATTCTTCCGCTTCATTCTCATCCCGCATCAACTGCAACTGATGCAGCAAGGTGTAGACATGCGCCTTGCAGGCTCCCAGGGTGGTCTGACCGATCACCTCATGGGTGACGGGATGGTAGAGGTCCACAACCTTGTCATTGTCGAGGTCGCTGTCCAAGGCGCTCAGGGCCTGTGGACGCTCAATGACGCGCTCAGTACCGTCCTGGAGCCGCACAGCGACTTCCTCATGGACAGCCACGGTGCGAACCGGATCATGGCTGGGGTCACGCTGGTGTGGGTTGTCGAAAGTGGCTCGCCAGATGCGGTCGCGGGTGTCGCCGGGGTTGGTAGTGGGTCCGTAGTTACGAGGCATGATGTGTTCCTTTATGAACAAGGGGTTTATAGCGTGAGTGTGTAGGACTGAAAGCCTTCCCATTCATCCGTCCAGGTATTGTATGT
>SKHG01000006.1 GCA_007117035.1 Candidatus Campbelliibacteriota bacterium | reverse complement strand
GGACTTGGTCACTCTCGTGGATATTTTCTGCGTTCTACGAACTTAAAAATATCTCACTCCCTCGACCCCCACTCGGGCAGTACGGTTTTCAACCGGCTTCGCCTGCCCTCGGTTCAAGTCCCAGTAGATCGGATAAATAAAATAGCCTGATACTTCGTACCAGACTAATTTATTAATTGTCCGCCCACTAGGACTTGAACCTAGGACCATCTCCTTAAAAGGGAGCTGCTCTACCATCTGAGCTATGGGCGGATATGTTTCAAAGATTGAAACTATACCAAAAGAATAGTATAAATCAACTATGAATTCAAGCCAAACATATCTTATATTACATAATATTAGAAGTGCCCACAACATTGGTTCTATTTTTAGGACTGCAGATGCTGCTAATATTACAAAAATATTTCTAACAGGTTACAGTCCAACCCCAACCGATCGTTTTGGTAAAGCCCGCTCAGATATTAAAAAAGTCTCTTTGGGTGCAGAAAATAGCGTGATGTGGGAGTATGAAAAAACACCAACTAAAGTAATAAACAGATTACAAAAAGAAGGTTTTAAAATTATCGCTATTGAACAAAACAAAAACTCTGTTGATTATAAAAAAGTAAAAATAAAAGGTGATAAGGTATTTATACTAGGTAACGAAGTTAGAGGTCTTTCTAAAAACATTTTAAAAAAATCAGATATTATTGCGGAGATACCAATGCAGGGTCAAAAAGAATCGTTGAATGTTTCAGTGTCGGCAGGTATTGTTCTTTTTAGAGTTCTTGGTCTTTAAAACATTTTCTGATGTTTCTCGCAGAAGTGTGCGCTACGACCTTGTACAACTTTCCTCTGAATTCGTCCAGAACATTTTTTTTCTAGACACTTCTCTTTCTTCCTTCGGTAAACTCTGTGGTGATGCTGAAAGTTTCCCGGTTGCCCGTTTGGTTGACGGTAGTCTGAAGTGGAGTCACCTTTAAGTTTCACTCCTTTTTCTAGAACTGTTTTTAAAGACTTAAAAAGTTTTTCTGATTTATCGCTTGGAAGTTTTTGAACCCTTGATTCTGGATGTATTCCTGCTAGGTACAATGCTTCATCTGAATATATGTTTCCAATACCAGCCAAAACTTCTTGGTTCAGTAAAACTGTTTTTATTAAACCATTTGGTTTTAGCATAATCCGTTCTTTAAATTTTTTGTAGTTTATTCCCAACATATCTGGACCAAGTAATTTTAAAGAGGGATCGTCTGAAAGGTTTAATACCCATCGAACATTAGCAAACTTCCGAACATCAGACAGAACCAAAGTTCTTTTGTCGGAAAGTGAGATTGTAAAACGAATACGACGATTGAATGGATCCCATAGACCACTTAGTTTACTCTCGTCCGGAACCCAGTGTTCGTTTTGCCACTTTTCTGGTAAAACCTTTTGGTCTTTTTTGTTTGTTATTCTGTAATGCCCTAGAAGTAGGTGCCCGGTCATCTTCATATGAATAACTAGGTATCCTTCTTTTAGTTCAACTATTATGTTCTTACCAAGTCTAGATATTCCTAAAATTTTTTGTCCAACAACTTTATTTTTAAAGAATTTAAAATAATTTCTGTCTTTGATGTTTGGTTTACCTAGATAGTATGACGAATCATAACCCGACCAACTATCAGTGATGTTTAGATTCAGTATTTCTTTTTTTAGTTGTGTAACAGTAGTATGTACTTCTGGTAGTTCGGGCATAGGTTATAAAATTAAATCTTCAGTTTGAAATCATCAAGGTCTAGTATTTCAAATTCATTGTTTTCAGTATTCCAAATTCCGAAAGAAGGTTGGCCAGTTTTGTTACCCATTATTTCTCCAGGGTTAGCTCGTAGGGTGCCGTTTAATAGGACCTCCTTTCTTTTTATGTGATCATGTCCATGAAAAACAGCGTCAAACTTTCCTGAACCACAAGCAACATCAGCAATCTCGGGGAAGTGGGTTAGAAAAATCTTTCTACCACCAATCTCTAGCTCCCGATAAGAATCATTTACAATATCAAAGCGTGGATTATCTTTCTGGGCTAAAAATGTTGACTCCTTCTCTGTGTCGCAGTTACCCCAAACACAACTCCAAGAAAAACTTCCTTGTTCCAAAATATGTTCTATAGTTTTTTGGTTTATAAAGTCTCCTAGGTGAAAACATTTTTCTATACCCATCTCCTCAACTTTCTCTAGTGCTTTAGTAATGTTGTAAAGATTATTGTGGCTGTCCGAAAGGATTGCTATTTTCATTTTTTATTTTTTGAGTTTTCGTAATTCATCTCGCGTAACCTCTTCATCACTCCAAGGTTCTTTTTGGCCGTTGGAACGCATAATATATGGATCTGTTCCTTTGCCTGTAATTAAAACATTTACGCAAGTAGGATTTTTATTGGAACTGTCAGATTGTTTCTCCTTTAGTTTTTGTTCTGCTTTTTTTAAAGCAACTCTAATAGCCTCTCTTCTGTCTAAGATAATTTCTGGTTTCTTTTTTTTCATTCCAACTCTCATTTCCTCCAGGATTGATTCTGGGTCTTCGTCGTAAGGGTCTTCGTCTGTTAGTATTACTTCCTGACAAAACTCTTCAGCTATCTGTGCCATCAAAGGTCGTTTCCAACGATCTCGTCCACCTCCAGCGTTACCAAGTACACAGATTGAGTGACCACTAGTAAAAGTTTCGTAAATTGCTTCCAGTGAACCGGGTGTGTGAGCGTAGTCAACAACCACTTCAAAATCCTGCCCCTCATCTATCATCAAAGCTCGACCAGGTAAAATTTTAACCGATGAAAGTCCTTTTGCAATTTCTTTAATTGAAATGTTATGTGCTTCAGTTGCTTTAGCAGCTGCTAGCATATTGTACGCGTTGAAACGGCCACGAAGTGAAGAGGTTATTTTTTTATTTTTATATTGAAACGACAAACCCTCTGAACTTTCTTTATACTCTTTTAGTTCTGAAAAGGAGTATTTGATTTTTTCTTCTGCCTCTACAACTAAAAATTTATTATTTTCTTTGTCGTCACTGTTTACAACTATTGTAGTTTTTTTATTTTTTGTTCTCTCTAGGCCACGAGCAATATCAATTTTAGCTGCTAGATAGTTTTCGTATGAACCATGTGATTCGATATGTTCGGGAGCAATGTTTGTGATTACCACAGTATCAGTTTCTATGAATCGATTTCGAAACTGTTTAGCTCCCTCGGAAGTTGCTTCCAAGACAGCGAAGTCACATTTCTGATTTACTGCCTCGCGCAATGTCTTCTGAATAAATCCACGACCAGGCATGGTCATCTTAAAAAGATTTGGTTTACTCTCTTCGCCAACCTTAAAACGAATAGTTCCAATAACTGCAGTTCGATAACCCGCAGTTTCCAAAATACCATTTATGAACTCAACAGTTGAGGATTTTCCTTTTGTGCCAGTAACAGCGATAACCTTTATATGGCGAGAAGGGAAGCGGTAATATAGAGCGCTTAAAAAAGCTAAAGATTTATGATAGCCAGGCCTCAAAAAAAGAAACACACTTTCTGGCAATATTTTTTTAAAACTGTTTAGAATTTTTTGCTTCATACGTTTCCAAGATTTTTAAGTGTTTGTTTTATTCTTTCTTCGGTGCTGACTACATCGTCTGGGATTTTTTTGATTGCTTCACGAGCATCTCTGGCTGAATAACCTAAGGTGGTTAATGCCTCCAAGACATCTCCATCGCTTGAGTTAACAAAGCCTCCTGTGCCTTCTTTTTCCGAACTAACTTTGTCTTTTAGATCCATAATTATTTTCTGGGCATTTTTTTTGCCAATGCCGGAAACTTTGGTTAGGTAGGTTGTGTCTCCGGAGGCTACTCCTTCTATCAAGGTTTCCAAACTAGCCATGTTTAAAATAGCTAGGGCAGATTTCGGGCCGATACCGGATACAGAAATTAAAAGTTCAAAAAACTCTAGCTCCTCACATGATTCAAAACCATAAAGATCTAAAGAGTTTTCTCTAACTGCAAGGTGAGTCCAAAGCGAAACTTCTTGGTTTCCAGTTGTTTTTGCAATTAAAGAGGTAGGAGTGAAGACTTTGTATCCAAGACCACCAACATTAATTACCAAAAAAGTCAGTTCTGTCTTGATAACTTTCCCTGAAATATAAGAAATCATAGATACATCATACACGAATTATTTGTTTTACTCTATATATTATAAATCTGGTTTAGGTTGAAAAAAGCTCAACCTGTTTGCGTTTTTTGTGGTTATTTAGTATACTCTCGACACATATTGAAGTTAGATTTGATAAATTAAAGATATATAAAATATGCCAATTACTAAAGGAGCAAAAAAAGCAGTTCGAACCACAAAAAGAAAAACTGTTTATAACAAAAGAAGAAAGGATTCTATGAAGGAGGCTGTTAAAGCTGTTCGAGAAGAGGTTACAAAAAATGCAGATGCAAAAAAAGCTCTGTCTTTGTTGCCAACAGCATACAAGGCTATTGATAAAGCAGCTCAGGGTGGAGTTATAAAAAAGAACACAGCAGCACGTAAGAAATCTCGACTGTCTGCTTTTGTTAAAAAGTCATCTTAGTCCGAAAACTTTCAACTAAAACCCATCGTTATCTAGTAACGATGGGTTTTAATGTTATAAGTATATAATATTTTTGTTGATTTTTTTCAGTATTAAAAAATAAGAAGTTTTGAGATATTACCCTATAACTATGTTAAAATGCAGTTCCATAAAATAAATCATTATTAGTAATTAAATAGATATTATGAAAAAGTATGAAGAGAAGAATTTTGAAATTCCAGAACTTTCTGGAATTTCAGAAAAAACCATTGAAGAACATCTTAAACTTTATAGTGGTTATGTTAAGCATACCAATTTAATTTTAGAAAAAATTCAAGAACTTGGACAAGGTGGGGAAGAGAACAGTTATTTAATTGGTGAGTTAAGACGAAGGCTTGGTTTTGAGTTTGATGGAATGCGAAACCACGAGTATTACTTCTCACAGTTCGAAGGATCAGCGCAGGACCCTGATGAGAAGAGTGCTTTTGTTGAATTAATTAAGGAAGAGTTTGGGGGTTTTGAAAAGTGGATGGAAGAGTTTAGGCAGTTAGCCACTACACGTGGAATTGGTTGGGCAATGTTGATGTATGATGTGCAGAACAACCGAGCAGTTAATGTATGGGTAGATGAACAACAGATGGGACACCTGTTGGGCCTCCAACCACTTTTGGCTCTAGATATGTGGGAGCACTCGTTTATGCTAGATTACTCACCGAGTGATAAGAAAAAATATATTGATGCATTTTTTCAAAATCTTAACTGGGGTGTTATCGAAGCCCGAATGGATGAGATTAGACAAGGTTAATTTATTTAAATCAAAAACACCCCATCTTTTTATTTGTAAAAAGATGGGGTGTTTTGTTTTAGGTCAAAAAAGGTGTAATATATGAAGGCAGTTTAGGACTGCTCCCGTAGTTTAACGGATAAAACATTGGCTTGCGGAGCTGAAACTCTAGGTTCGATTCCTAGCGGGAGCACATTAAAAAGGTTTTAGTTGTTTCACTAGTATAAGGAAGTATTTAATATTAAATCTACCCTAGTCTTTTGTGTGTTTTTTAAAAGCCTATCTGCTCGATTATTTTTTGGAATATAGAT
>SKHG01000055.1 GCA_007117035.1 Candidatus Campbelliibacteriota bacterium | reverse complement strand
GTAACTGGAATTGAAAAAAACAATGATAGAACATTTACAGTTAAAACTGAAAAAGAAGAATACAAGACAAAAACAGTTCTAATCGCAAGTGGTTCGCATCGAAGAAAACTAGAGGTACCAGGAGCTGAAGAGTTCGAAAACAAAGGTATAACCTACTGTGCTACTTGTGACGCACCTATGTTTTCAGACCAGAATGTTGTAGTTATCGGTGGTGGTAATGCGGGTTTTGAGTCTGCATCTCAACTTCTGGCCTACGCAAAAAGCGTAACCTTAATACATCGTAGTGAAAATTATCGAGCTGATCCTATTACGGTTGAAAAAGTTTTAGAAAATCCTAAAATGAGTGCTATAAAAAATGCTGATACTATAGAAATTAAGGGAGACAAGATGGTTAAGAGTATTGTCTACAAAGATAAAAATACTGGAGAAATAAAAGAAATAGAAACAGCAGGTATATTTGTGGAAATCGGTTTAATTCCAACAACTAGTTATGTCTCGGGTTTAGTTGAACTAGATGAATATAATCGTATCAAAACTGACCCTCGAAACCAGAGGACTCTGACCGAAGGTGTCTGGGCAGCTGGTGACTGTACTGATGTGCTGTATCATCAAAATAACATTGCTTGTGGCGATGCTGTCAAAGCCTTGGAGGATATTTATATCTACATCCAAAGAATGTAATAGACTACTAAACTCAAGATTTTTTGTGCGCGGTGAGGAATTCGAATCCCCGGCCTGTCGCCTCAGGTGACCGCTCTATTCAAAATTGTCTTTTAACCACTCCCGACCTTGTCCTCCCTTCAACTGTCTTTCACGTTTTCTAGCTTCTGAAAGATTAGAAAACTCTTCTTGGTAGATTAACCTAAAAGGTCTTGTTGAACGTGTATATGTGCTTTGCCCACTATTATGCTCTTTAACTCTCCTCTCTAAATTGTTCGTGGAACCAATATAAAAACGATTATTTTTCTCACTTTTAAGAACATACACATAAAACATGTGCGCGGTGAGGAATTCGAATCCCCGGCCTCAACAACGTCAATGTTGCGCTCTAACCAGCTGAGCTAACCGCGCTCTAATATTTATTTTACTATATTTTTTAAATTTATGTAAAACCTTAACAACAAAACAGTTAATTTCTTTTATTAAAATACATTATTTTGAGACGAACTTCAACAGTTCTTCCCTACCAACCACTATAATTAATGCTACAACATTTTATTTTCTACCCTGTTCACTGCGGAGGAGGTGGGACTTGAACCCACAAGCGCTTGCGCGCGCCGCTTTTCGAGAGCGGTCCGTTACCAATTCCGGGCACTCCTCCTAGACTTCAAAATCTTAACATTCTTTTGCAATCTTCTCAAAATATTGTTATTATTTTCCTTGTTATATTAAACACACGAACCATTGTTCCTTATTTCCCTTTAAAGGAGATATCTCTCGATTTTATTAAATCAGATTTAGAATCGGCCGAAATAATAGTAAATCAAATAATGGTTTGTTATTATTTCGGAACAAGTAAAAAACTTCACTTGTATCCGATTTGTAAGATCAGAAGTGTGAGTAAATTGTCGCACAAAGCCTCAATTAAATAATTCTAAGGAAATATTTGTGACGCGTTACTTGAGGCAATACATTCTCCTCTTACATACATACAAAAATGGCCCTATCGTCTAACGGTTAGGACGTAAGCTTTTCAAGCTTAAAATCGGGGTTCGATTCCCCGTAGGGTCACCAATTAGAGCGCTCGAGAAAGAGATTTAAATGGAAAAGTTCATTAGAATCATTTGAAATAAGTGTTGCAATAACAGGTTGAAGGTACCTATTGTGTGCTTGATATATCATATTGAAAGTTATATAATTTAACTATTAAAAATTAAAATATTGTTTATTATGAAAGATGAAGCAATGAAATTCGAAGCACAATTTGATGAAGGATCAGGGGGTGGAGGTGGTGCAGAAAAAAATAAACTTCTAAAATTTGAAGAATTAAGTGAAGAACTCAAATCATCATTACGACATTTCTTTACAGATTTTGAAACAAGAGACAGGGTTGTTAACAGTTCAGAACCTCCATATCCTACCGATTCTTATGTTTTAGAATTTTTGGATTCTTATTATCCTTTCATAGAAAAACTTTTAAAAGAAGGTGAATTAATGGAATCGGATATTAGTTTAAAAAAACTTAATAAATCCGATAATGGTTTTGATATTGACACGGATAGTTTTAAAAGATTTTTTGAACAAAGTGAGATTTCTGAATCTAACATAAAATTATTCTTGTATTCTCTTCTTTGCGATCGCTGGTATCTTAGTAGGGCCATTGAGGGTAAAAAATATCAAGGTCTTAGTGAAGAAGATTTAGATGTTGGCAAAACAAAAGTTGGGAAACAATTACAGGAATTGGGCATGAATCCTTATCAATTTTTAAAGATAAAAAATAAAGACATTGATCGTCATTCATACAGTAGAGCTGATATAGGATTTATAAGTGATGAAGTGGTTAAAGGTGCGCTGCAGTTAATTGAAAGTAAATCTGATGATAAATTAAAGGAAAAATTAATTGCTATGATTGATGCGTGTGATAAGGATGATAAAAGAATTGAACAAGAAAATGAAAAAAAACACGAAGAAAAAATAGATTCTATAGCTGATGGTATCGAGGTAACTTCTGCAACTAGGCAAGTAATCGAAGAAAATTTAAGTCCATATTCAGGAGGTCTAAAAGTAGTAGATAAAGATACTGTAGTTGTTTGGGAAGAAAGACATTCTCGTAGTGGTAATAGTGGTGTTGCGATGTACAGTGATTTATCTGTATATGTTAATGGACATAAACAAACAAAAAGTTTGCAATGGAGAGATGCGTTTAGTTCAGGAAATGACAATTCTGGTTTGAGAATCAATGAGGTTACTGAAGCAAAATCTGAAGATAAGGGTGACAAGGTGGAAGTTACAGTAACTACAGACAAAGGTCAAAATTATGTTTTTGAATTTGATAAAGAAGGGACTACAGAACAAAGAGAAAAACTATCGCCAGAACAGTTAGAGTCATTAAAAAATCATTTTGAAAGTGAAGTTGATAAGTTGATGGATCAATATAATGAGTGGTATAAATCTTCACCTAAAATTCCTTCTGCTAAAGGTGAAAAATTGTATTTAAAACCCAGAATTGTATCTAAAGAAATTTCAGAATATGGATTTGGGATTGTTCAGATTGAACGTCAAACCGATCATAGAGGAGAAAATGATCCACAAATGATGAATCATTTATTCTTAATTAGATTAAATAAAGCAGCAGAAGAGATTGTGGAAAATCATGGATATCAATCTGAGCAGAAAGGTCAATTATCAATAGTTAGCGTAAATGGTATTGACGGTACTATTGAATATTCAGTTGATGGATCTAATCAGGTTTATAAACTAGATTAAAGTAATTTTAACAAATAGATTTAATGAGTTTAAAAACTTACTCCCAAAATTTTTTAGAGCTGAAATAAATAGAGAAGATGATTAAGTTGAAAATATTTTTCGGGGTGAATTATTTAACGGTTCCATCTCGATTAGGGTCACAGGTACTTAAAATCCGATGCAATAGCATCGGATTTTTAGTACCTGCAGGGTTCCATTCGGGGAATCGAAAAGCGGAGCCGGTATACAAGACGACTCTGAAAGACGAGTGCTTGTCGGCGAGCTCGGGGAGGAAGTTCTTAACGAAGATGAGTGCATTGCACGAAATCTGAGTTTAGAAACTTGACCCCGATTCCCCGTAGGGTCACCAAAATTTGAGTCTTATTTTCCAACATATTTTCGGACACCCTTTTGTGAGTTCCGAACATTTTATATTTTTGATACAATTGTAAACATATGAATTTAACAAAAAGACAAGAAGCAGAATTAGTAACAGCAATCCAAGGACGAGGAGAAGTTCCTTTAAAGTTTGCTTATTTAGGTGAGGGTGCAGGTAATTGGGATAAAATTTCAGGACAAAGAGAAGAAGGTGGAGGTATTAATTCTGCTGAAGGTAAACTATTAGAAAAAAGAATTGATGATTTTATTTCTACTTTATCATCTGAAAAAGGAGTAAATATTATAGATATTGGATGTGGTAATGGTTATCCTGTTTTTCCTATACTAAAAAAACTTCTTGATAATAATATAAAATTTAAATATGTTCCTTTGGATATTTCTCAGGAAATGTTGGATTTAGCTATAAAAAATGTCGCAGATGAGTTCCCAGAAACAGAATCAGAGGGTCTACAAATTGATTTTGAATTAGGGCAATTCTCAGATATAACGTATGACCTTAAAAAAGATGGGTCAGTAAACCTGATGTTGTTCTTGGGGAGTACTCTAGGTAATCACTCAGATTTGAATAGGGTATTAAGTAATTTCAGAGACTCTATGTCTTCAAAAGATTATATGATTGTTGGAGTTGAATTAACTAATCTTGTTAAAGTTCAAAATATAACATCTCACTATGAAGGAGAGGTTGTAGAAGATTTTGTTTTTAATACTTTGAATTATATTGGAGTTCCAAAGGAGTCTCGCGATATGGAAATAACTTGGAATAATGCAGATAATCAAGTTGAAATACGTGCTGTACTGAAAGAAGATGTAAGTATTAAAATAGCTGATGAAAGTTTTGCTTTATTTAAAGGTGAAAAAATATTACTTTCTAGGTCTAAAAAGTTCAGTGAATCTGTTGTTGCACAAGTTCTTTCAGATGTTGGTTTTAGAACTGAGTTGCTAACCACAAATGAAGAAAGAGGTTATCTACTTACTATGGTTCAACCAACTAGATACTCCATTTAATTCTATAATCAATTTTTTCGTAAAAATACTACTCTCTAAAAGTTCGGAAAGCCATACTTTGGGGTCACAAAATTTAAGGCCGCCGAAAGGCGGTTTTAAATTTTGTGAACCGGAGAGAAAAGTGCCTGCGCACTTTTCGTGGGAATCGAACCAACTGATCCTTCACGGTAATCTCTACCGCAAGAATCATTAATCACTACAGCTACTTCTTTACCAATTTTATTAAAAGATCTGAAACTGTCATATTTTAGAATGACTTTAGTTGAGATTAAAACTTTTTTTGATTTGGTATGTTTTTACGTATTTCTATTTGTTTCTTCATTGTGTAGGTGTTACTCTAAGGAAGAGAATAATTATTAATTAACAACATACTTTATTATGAATTTTTCTATACATATTCCAAGGTTATTTATTACTATAACAGCACTGTCTTTGCTTACTATACCCTCTTTCCTATTAGCAGAGGAACGTCAGATTGACAGTGTTTCTGTTGAAGCCACCATTAGTCCTGATATATATACTGGAAGCGATGAAGACGACTCAGTAGAATATGACGCAGAAGATGTAGCCATTAATAGCGATACCTCTACTGAGGAACAGATTGAAACTACTTACACTAGAGATACAAAAATTGATAGTAGTAGAGCACCAGACCGGGTTCAATCTCAAGACAATCTGAGATCAAATGAAATACGAAGGGTATCAAATTTTACAGACGCAGATGATGTTTTGGACCCAGATGATGATGTTATAGAACCAGCACAAGATTATAATTCTACCCGTAGCAACAGACGCAAAAATGTATTTGATGACGGAAACGACAATAGTTGGCCAGAAGCTACAAGACAAGCAGAATCTTTTCGTGCTGTGGTTAATGAATCAAATACCAGTGGTATAGACGAAAGAATATTTTGCTGGGGGCGAGGTGAAGATTCTGAAGGAAATGTATATGCTTGGGGACGTGGACTGTGTGTTGCATTAGAAAATGTTGATGAATCAGCTCGTGACCGTATTGCAGCCCTTCAGGTACGAGGTGACGACGTACGTTCTTGGAGTGTTGAAGAGAGAGAAGCGTGGCGTGAGTACCGAGATAATCCAGAAAATAATAGGAGTGAGGAGATTTTAGCTGAACACATGATAGAACGGACTCAGGCTGATGAAAGAATAAAAGAAATCCGTGTTGATAGTGAAAGTGCTGAAGTAGAGTATTTAGCTGATATGCGTTTGTTTGGATTCCTAAAATTACAAAGAAACGTAACAGCTACTGTGAACACAGAAAATAAAGTAAACATTAATTACCCTTGGTATAGTTTTCTAGCAAGTAAGCCCCAGAACAAAAATATCCGTAGCGTGTTGTTAGATGTTATGGATATGGTTGTTCAGACACCTACCCACACAGAATAAATTCCTCTGTTATTGAATTTTTCTAAAATAAAATTCTTTAGACTCTCAGCTATCTGTCGAGGTTTTTTAAAGTGTTTACATAATCTCAGCCAAAAAAATCCCTTGTCCGCTAAGCGCGACAAGGGATAAGGTTTTTTGACACCAATGGATTTGATTGATCTTAGTTCAGATCAGCCAAGAGCTTTTTGGAATCCCGCCTTAATATCTTCAAGGGACTCATCCACAGCACTACCCGATACAGCGTAACGGATAAAACGTCCAAACGGAACACCAGTTACTCCAGTGTTCACAATCATAAGAGCATTGAAATGCTCTCCGTCCACAATTTTTTGTCCGAAGGCTTTCTCGGGAGCCTCCCAAAGAGTGAAGAATCCGGCTTTTGGTTCAACTGCCAGCTTCATACCTTCTTCTTTTAAAACTGCGGTTAGTTTGGATATCCTGTTTTCATACTTTACTTTGATCATCTTCATCTGACGATGGGTGTCTGCACCGTTGGCATATTCATAGTTTTCAACGGCGGCTAGAACACCGGCGGCAGCTGGTGCAAAGAAACCACTGTCAGCATTACCCTTTTCACGAGCAATATCTGCAATGAAATCTGTTGAACCAGCAATTGCACCAACTCTCCAGCCAGTACCGTTTCCGATTAACTTAGAAGCCGAAAAAGCTTCTGCCCAGGATAATCCTTCAATCACCTGCGCTACCTGGCTGAGTGTCCGGCCAGATTTGTCGTGCAAAAGACCGGAGTAGGCTGAATCATTGAAAACACGAATTTCGTGATTTCGACAATGAATACAGAGTGCTGCCCAGTCCTCAACTAACATAACTTGCCCACTTGGATTGTGTGGGTAATTCAACATAACCAATCGAACATCTTTGTCGATTTGCTTTGGTTGAATCTTGAAGTTAGTTGTAGTAATGTCTGGCTCAATTAATTCTTGACCCAAACGCATTGCCCAGTATGCCGGAGTTGGATAACCAGGGTTTGTTGCAGTAACGATTTTCATTCTTGTCGACTGCTTATTTTGGTATCCAGCATTACAAGCCATAATAACCAAACTGAGCATCGACTTGATACCAGGGATTGGCAAGAATGCAACATTGTTAGCTGGATCGATAGACACATGATACCGAACAAACTTTTCGGCGAAATCAGGAACACCCGGAGAACCGTTATCTTGGTACTCATGCATCTCCTCAACTGTAGACATAACAGCGTTAGCTGCAGCTACTCGAGTAGAGTACATAGCAGGACCTTTAGGCTGTCCAATCGAGAGATCAATTATCTTAACCCCCTGTTTTTCAGCCTGAGCTCTTTGAGTTTTGATCCTCTGAAAGAGGTTTTCACCACTTTCAGGTAACCATGATTTAAGTCTTATTTCATTCATTACTTTCTTCCTTTCTTTATGTGTGTGATTTTCTATTTATATAGGCACTTGTGAAATACCACAAGGGCCTATTTCAGATTTTTTGGCTAGATAGGTCTCATCCGCTGGAAGAGATCTTTTTCTGTCTCTCTTCTACTTATCAGCAGATAGCTTCCATCTGGACGAACCAATACTTCAGGTGGACGAAGCCCGGAATTGTAATTTCCAGACATGGCTAATGTATGAGCGCCGGCGTCGTGACACAGTGCCACATCACCAATTTCAGCTTTGACCATATCGCGGTCGAAAGCAAAACGATCAGTGCCTTCGCACATTGATCCAACTACTGTTACATTTTCCATATCACCACCATCTTTCTCAACCGTAAGATCTTTACGGTCAACAAATGTGATGTGGTGATATCCCCCACCCAATTTTCCATACATCGCAGGACGAACCAATGATGACAGGCAATTGGAATCAACACCAATGAAGGTCTTGTATTTTTTCATCCGGTTTATAACCCGGGTAGCCAAGACTCCGTATGGACCAGTGATATATCTTCCCGACTCAGTACAGAGCTGAGGAACAAAACCATTTTCCTTTTTGAAGTCTTGGCAGAGCTTAGTAGCTTCCAGACCAAGGGCTTTAATGTCGAAAGGTTTGTCATCCGGCTTATACGGAATACCAATTCCCCCACCAATGTTCATAAACTCGATCTGTATGCCAAGTTCCCTTTTTAAGATCATGACTATCGAGAGCAACATTTTGATGGTCTCCAAATGATACTGATAATCCAGTTCATTAGAGACTATCATGGTGTGAAGTCCAAACCTCCAGGCTCCAAAAACTTGAGCCATTCGGTAGGCGTTTAGAAGATCATCTTCTGGAACTCCAAACTTCTCCTCTGAAGGATCGTCGAATATTCCACCCTCTTTGTTGCTTCTGTCCTTTCCTGGATTATATCGAAACGACATAAGTTCAGGAAAAGGTGGTGGAATATTTTTGATCTGGTTAATGTCATCAACATTGATGATTGACCCACCGTGTTCTTGGGCTCTACGAAACATCTCCACCGAAGTGTTGTTTGATGTAAACATAATATCATCCGGAGTAGCTCCGACTATCCTAGCCAAGCTCAACTCGAATGGAGAACTGCAATCAAACCCAAAACCCAGATCCTTCATAATTTTAAGGATATGAATATTTGGGCAAGCCTTCACAGCGAAATACTGTTTAAAGTCTAGTCCGCTGAAAGACTTCATCATCCTCTCGGCATTCTTTCGAATACCAAGCTCGTCGTAGATAAACACAGCAGTGCCATATTTATCAATGATATTCGGCAAAACAGGTAAAATCCTGTTGATTGTGCTTTTTGGTGTCATAGTTTTCCTTTTTTTTGTTTCAATGAACATTTGTTGCTTAAAAACAACATTATCGAACTCCTCGATAACTAAATCACAATACTTATTTTAAAGACATATGTCAACCAAATTTAACAGTAATTACAACAATAATTTAAAAAGTTTTATGTCTGGCAACAAAAGACCTAATCAAGTATTATTCAATCAATCAATGTGCGTGAGCAATGAAAATATTTTAGAAAAAATAGGGTTAATTTATAAATTTTATTATATCTTGCTATACACAACCACAGTGATACACTTTTAACATGAAAATTTTAGCTATAGAGACATCTTGTGACGAAACTGCTGTTTCAGTTCTGGAATCAAAAAATGATTTACCTTATCCAGAATTTAAAGTTCTTGGTAATACTCTACTCTCACAGATTGAAACCCATAGACCATACGGCGGAGTCTTTCCAGCTTTAGCCAAAAGAGAACACATCAAAAACATAATTCCAATCTTAGCCTCTACACTGAAACAATGTGAGGCCGGAAAAATCCAAACCCACAAACTCTCAACAGAACAAAAAAATATAATTGAAGAGATATTATTACGAGAACCAGATCTTTTTCAAAATTTTGTAAAATTTATAGAAAGCACTCCTAAACCAGACATCGATCACCTGTCGGTCACTAACGGACCAGGTCTTGAACCTGCTTTATGGGTTGGAATCAACGTTGCCAAAGCCCTTTCTGTGGCCTGGAATCTGCCTCTAACGCCTGTAAATCACCTAGAAGGTCACATAGCCTCAGTTCTGCTTTCCAAGAGGCCCTGTCGACCTATTTTCCCAGCTATTGCTCTTTTAATTTCAGGTGGTCACACCGAACTTATTTTGGTCGAAAACTGGGGTAAATATAAGAAAATAGGTGCCACAAAGGACGATGCAGTTGGTGAGGCTTTTGATAAGGTTGCCCGGATGCTTGAGTTACCTTATCCTGGTGGACCCGAGATCTCTAAACTAGCAAAAAATGCCAGAGAGACAGGTCAGGAATCGAGCTTTTCTTTTCCCAGACCAATGATGCACACTCCAGATCTAAACTTTTCTTTCTCTGGTCTAAAGACCGCTGTGATGTATGAGATTAAAAAAATTCCAGTCTTAACAGACAAAATCAAAAATGAAATTGCTCTAGAGTTTGAAGACGCAGTTTGTGAGGTTTTATTACATAAAACCAAGAAAGCTCTGGAAGAGTTTGGTGCTCAATCATTTATCTCGGCTGGTGGAGTAACAGCCAACACTCACTTAAGAGAAAAGTTACTCTCTATAGACTCAGAAGCTGTCTGTATTCCTGAAACTGAACTCTCTACCGACAACGCGCAGATGATTGCTGTGGCTGGTGCAATCTCGATTCTACAAAACAGAAACATCCCAAACATAAAAGATATAGTAGCTCAAGGAGTAATGCCTTTAGACACTTCTAAAGTTTAGACTTAAAAAAAGAAAGAAAATATGGTACTTTTAATTTAATATGAATGAAAAACGAGAAATTAATGAAATATTCCTAAAACCATACAACGCTAATGAGCACGAAGACAGTGTATATAAAATATGGGAAAAAAGTAATATTTTTTCACCAGAAAAATGTATAGAAAAAGGCTACACAGACAAAGATGCGCCGAAATTTTCGATGGTTCTTCCTCCACCTAACGTAACTGGAGTTTTGCATATGGGCAGTGCTTTTATGTTAGTAACAGAAGATACTTTAATTCGATTCAACAGAATGAAAGGTAAAAAAACTCTCTGGATACCAGGAATGGACCATGCTGCGATTGCAACCCAATCAAGAGTCGAAAAAGAATTACTTAAAAAAGAAAAGAAAAGAAAAGAAGACTTGGGTCGTGAAGCCTTTATAGAAAGAGTTCAGAGTTTTGCTGAGGACAACCGAGTACGAATGCGAGAACAGATTAAGAAGATTGGAAGTTCTGTTGACTGGGATCGCGAAGCCTTCACCTTAGACGAGCCCCGGGCAAAAGCTGTCCGTTACGCCTTCGCTCAAATGTACAAAGACGGATTAATTTATCGCGGTGAAAAGGTTGTTAACTGGGACCCTAAGGGACAGACCACTCTCTCAGATGACGAAATTGAGTATCAAGAAGGTAAAGCTAAACTTTATACTTTTCGATACTCCAAAGACTTCCCTATTCCTGTCGCAACTACTCGGCCCGAAACCAAGGTTGGTGATACAGCAGTAGCAGTTAATCCGAACGACAAAAGATACAAAAAATATATCGGCCAGACATTTGAGATAAACTTTGTCGGTATACCTCTTAGTATTAAAGTAGTGTCCGACAGAGAAATCGATCCAGAGTTCGGAACTGGAGCTGTTGGTGTTACTCCGGCACACAGCAAAGTTGATGAACAAATAGCAAAAAGAAATAAACTTCCTTCAATAAAGGTAATCAACGAATACGCAAAAATGGATATTGACGATGAAGAGCTGCGAGGTAAAAAAACCCTACAGGCCCGAGAAATTATAGTCGAAAGATTAAAAAAAGCAGGGCTTATGGAAAAAGAAGAGGAGGTTGAACAGAATCTCTCAGTCTCTTACCGAAGTGGTGGAACAATCGAACCCCTACCCAAGGAACAATGGTTTATTGATGTTAATAAAAAGTTTAAAATACCACACTCAAATATTGATGGTATAGAAAATGGAGAACTTGTAAGTCTAAAGGAACTAATTTTACACGCTGTTAAAAACAAACAGATAAATATCGTGCCCGAAAGATTCGAAAAGGTCTATTTCAACTGGATCGAAAAATTAGAAGACTGGTGTATATCTAGACAGATTTGGTACGGTCACCGAATTCCTGTTTGGTATAAAGACAAGGCAGTGTACTGCGACACTGTACCACCTAAAGAGGAAGGCTGGGAACAAGATCCAGACACCCTAGACACTTGGTTCTCTTCAGCTCTTTGGACATTCTCTACTCTTGGATGGCCAGACAATCTAAAAATTAATAAGGACGGAACACTCGAAAAAACAGGAGACCTACTACACTATCACCCAACAGATGTTTTGGAGACAGGTTATGATATTCTTTTTTTCTGGGTCGCTCGAATGATACTAATGAGTACATATCACCTTGGTGAGATACCTTTCAAGACAGTATATATGCACGGTATGGTTAGAGACGGAGAGGGTCGAAAGCTAAGTAAATCATTAGGCAACAACATAGACCCGTTAGATGTTGCAGAAAAGTACGGGACCGACGCTGTCCGAATGGCTCTTCTTGTTGGAACAGCTCCAGGTAACGACACTAAAGTCTCTGAACAAAAACTTAAAGCCTACAAACACTTTTCGAACAAGATCTGGAACGTCACTCGTTTTGTTTTAGAAAATACCTCTACAGATTCAGTTGATGAAATTTTTATAAAAGAAAAAGAACAGAAACATCTTGATGAGTGGAAAAAAATAGCTAAAGAAATTACTACTGATTTAGAAAAATATCGAATTCATCTAGCTTCAGAAAAACTATATAATTATTTCTGGCATCGTCTTGCAGATATTCTTATTGAAGAAAGTAAATCAACTCTACTAAATGGAGATGAGGATGATAAAAAATCGGTAGCTACACTTCTAAACATAATTCTAAAAGAAAATCTGATAATGCTTCATCCTTTTATGCCTTTTATAACAGAAGCTATCTGGCAAATAACTTATGTAGAAAACAAAAAACCATTAGCAGTAGAAAGGTGGCCTATAAAATAGAATGAATCTACTAGACATAATAAGCTTAGCAGCAGTGTTTGGTGTTATTCCACCACTGGTTTGGCTCTGGCTCTGGTTGAAAGAAGATAAACAGAATCCAGAACCTTGGCAATACATCATGCTAACCTTTTTAGCCGGAATGAGTGTGGTGTTTGTTGCTATATTCTTTCAACTTATAAGCATTATGAACATCTGGGCTTTCTCACCTATTTTTACAGTCTTTATCTGGGCTGGAATTGAAGAAGTGTTAAAATTTTCAGCAGCATACTTTGTGGCTCTACGAAAGAAAGTAAACGACGAACCTATAGACGCAGTGATATATCTAATAGTAGCAGCACTAGGTTTTGCTGCTTTAGAAAACACCCTATATTTGATGGATCCTATATCTAAAGGTTTAATTGTTGATGGTGTGGTTATTGCCAACATGAGGTTTTTAGGATCCAGCCTACTGCATGTTGTGGCCTCAGCTACTGTTGGTATCTTTTTAGCCTTTGCGTTCAACAAGAGCCGAACAAAAAAAATATTTTATGGAATCATAGGCTTATTTTTGGCAACTGTTCTACACACCGGATTTAATATACAAATAATTCTACCAGAAATAAATTTTGAAATAATTCTTTTTGTCTTATTCGTTGGAGCTTTAATAACTCTAATAGTTCTTGAAAGAGTTAAGAAGGTAGCGATCAAAGAAAGAGTTTGATTATACACACCCCGATTACTTCTAGTTAAATTTATCTGTTATAATGTTTAAGTTAAACACCTAACTAAATATATTATGTCAAAACCTTCATTTTTAGAAAGACTAACAGGATCAGTTAATATAGAAAACGAAGACTTCAAGACCATAACCACTCAACAGGACGACACAAAAGAAGACTCAGAGGAAGAAACTTCACAACAAAATCTGAACGAGGATTCTGAGGAAGGAACTCTGTCTATAGATATGTACGAAAATCAGAACGAAATAATTATAACAACCGTTACAGCAGGAACACGCCCAGAAGAACTAGACGTCACAATCACTCGAGACAAAGTAAGTGTAAAAGGTAAAAGAGTACCAAGTCAGACAATTAAATCTGCTGAAATACATCTACAAGAACTGTACTGGGGATCCTTTTCAAGGACAGTTAATCTACCAGAGGAAATTGAAGTAGACGAAGCAGAGGCAGTAGAAAAATATGGCCTGTTAATTATTCGACTTCCAAAAATAAACAAAGATCGTGAGACAAAATTAAGAGTTAAGGAAGGAAAGTAGAAAATTAAATCCAGGTGTCTATCCCCCGCACTAAAGCAAAGAAGTTTGCTTTATCCCTCATCATAAAAACTCCCCTTCGGGAGTTTTGTTGTGCTGAGGGGCGGGCTCGAACCGCCGACCCTTCGCTCTTCAGGCGAATGCTCTACCAACTGAGCTACCTCAGCATATACTACTGATTGTTTTGGCTTCCAGGTATAATATCCTTAAAATCAGAAACGTCGTGGAAAATCCTTTCGGCTTCCTGATACATCTCAGTAAAATTACCGATAAACGGCTGTATACTGTAATAAATCGCAAGAGTGACTGAGATTATTATAAGCCAATAAAGAACCCGAACAAAGGCAGCCCAACGCCTAGCAGACTGAAGCTTTTTAAGAATCTTATTATTCTCCTCAGCCAAGGACATAGTCCTTTTTAACATACGCCTCTCTTCTGGTTCCATAAAAAAGAGTATATCACATTTTTTATCTTATAAAAGACCTTCTTAATTACAAAATCATACGATACCAGCTTTAAGAAGTAAAAATCTAACATCCTCTGGGCCTGCAATCTGAATTGAATCAATTTTAGTTTTCAAAACTGCCGAATCATTTCCACCTGGATAAAGTGCATCACCAATATATATCATCTGCTCAATCGGAATGTTTAACCTGTCTCTTAACTGTCTAACACCATATGCTTTATCAATTCCTTTGTGAGTAATATCTAATGAAGTGGTACCACCTAATCTTATCTCAAACTCTGGTAAATACTTTTTCAAAGCCTTTTTTATTTTTGGACGAACATCAGAATTTTTATTCCAAAACTCTTTTTCTTTTAGAGGAGCGTCCTGGCCTAAAGCAGAAAAGGTTATCTGATTTTCTCTATCTTCAACGACTTGACCGTAAACTTTCTTGGGTTTTTTATACCCAACATCAATTAATGATTTTTTGATTGCTTTATATATTTTTTGTTTTTCTTCTTTTGTTAATGATATTTTATATACCAACTGCCATTTATTTTTTTTATATTCATAAAATCGTCCACCAGAAGTTGGTAAAAGAAAAAGATTTTCAAATTTACTTTTTGGACATTTTAGACCTTTCAAAAGTTGTTTTTGAAACTGTAGGTAATTTCCACCACCTATAACAGCAACCTTTTTTTTATCAAGCAGACTACAGAAAATTTTAGCCATAGTCTTATCAATCTTAGTCTTACTTTCTGATAATGTACCATCGAGGTCGAAAACAATAAGGTCTTTTTCCACAACAGACTGAGCTTTTTCTGCTAATTTACTTTTTTCTTTATAATCAGCTAAAAGCCATGAACTCGACTGAACTTTACCACCTGAGCCGACACTAAAAACCATCTTACAAGATATTTTTTTACAAAATGATAACTCTGGAATATTTTTTTTATAACGGTCCCCTCCGTTGGCAAAAATATCAGGTTTGATTAAATTTAAAGAATCACAAACACTCATATCTGTTGGATGTTTAGAGTGTTTGGTAATCACAACCTCATCAACACACTTTATTGATTCAACAACCTCCAATCTTTCTTTTTCCGACATAAATACATAACCCTTTTTAGCCTTCAACCAATTATCGTTATTTAATATAACAACTAAATAATTACCTAATTTCTTAGCTTCACTGAACATTCGAATATGGCCAATATGTATCGGATCAAAACCACCACTTACTGCCACCTTTATTATTTTGTTTCTTTTCTTTTTTTCCAAAATACTAAACCTTACATTCCCTCAAAACACTAAGAACCTTTTCCAAAGAAATAGTTGCAACACCAACCACCTCATCAGCTCCACCATAATAGACAAATATGTTTCCATCAATCAAAACAGTTCCACAAGGAAATACTACGTTTGGAACCTGACCTGATTTTTCATAACTAGTCTCTGGTTCAAAAAATGGATAATCTGTTCTTCCCAAAATTATGGAAGGGTCTTTTAGATCAGCTAAAACCGCACCGACAGTATAGACACTCTGATCAGAGACACCATGATAGAAAATAAGCCAACCTTCTTTTGTTTTTATCGGAGGTGTAGACAAACCAACTTTCTTGGAATCCCACCATCCTGGCCTAGGGTGAATCCAACGCGACTCTTGAAGCCATTCACCTTTTTCAAAATCTAAATTATCATGGTATGAAAGATCCATATCATCACCACTTCTGTGAATTATTACATACTTCCCATCTATTTTTTCTGGGAACATTGCTGCGTCTTTGTTATCCAAATCCGGAACCGAAATCAACTTAGCTGTGGTCCAGTTCCATTTTTGAGCCAAAAAATCATCCACTGAAATAGAGGTAATCGCTACTCTAGGAGGATTCTTTCCATTATAGGCTGTGTAGAACATATATATTGTTGAGTCTATCTGAACTAATCTTGGATCCTCACAACCTGAAAAACCATTAGGTGAAGTTTTTTGTTCGAAATCCTCCTTAGGAACATAGACCGGTTCTGAAGCTCGATAATCAATAGTAACTCCATCACTACTTTGAGCATAACCCACAGTCGAAGTGTTGTCTTCTGACATTGCCCTGTAGAGAATATGAACCTTTCCATCTAGATACAGAGCAGCTGGATTAAATGTTGCTCGCGACTCCCACGAGTTGTCTTTATTTGCAACTATTATTGGATTCTCTTTGGCTCGACTAAACTTTGCAATAATATCTTGTTTCCTGGTCATTCTGTCTAGGAAAAAAGGTAGGTCTATAAAAGCAACTGCGCAGGTTGTGTCAGCAGCTCCGTAATATAGCGATAATGTATCTTCCTTTAACAAAGCTCCAGATGGAAATATAATGTTCGGTGCCATTCCATGTCTTTCGTAATACTCTTCAGGATACAAAATTGGAAAATCATTTCTAGCAACTATTTTAGACGGGTCATTAAGATCCAAAAGCGCTGTCTCTAGTCCAAAGAATTTATTGTTAGAATAATAATTTCTAATATACGAGTAAAAAAACAACCAACCGCGTTCTGTTTTTATTGGGGTTGCACCAACCTCTATGTGATCATCCGGACTCCGTTGAATCGGAATAGAGTGATCTTCAAAATTTCTGTACCATTCATTCCAGTAATCCTCACTCCAAACTTCCTCAATATTATCAAAAGAAGCCAAACATATTCTAGCTGGTGGTTTATCAGTGTTGACTGTAAGGATAGCCCAAATCTTACCATTTATCCTCTCTGGGAAGAGAGACATAGCTTTTGCATTGAAAGGTGTAACTAGGTGTTTCTGTTCAACAGTCTGAAGATCATTACTAATAGCTACTCCAACCTTTATTCCTTCAGAGTTTGGAGGCCAAGCAGAGATAGCTGTATAAAAAATATAGTATTTACCATCCAACTCAGTAACTCGTGGATCTTCACAACCAAATTTCTCCCAATCATGATAAGGAACAATAAACCTCTTTCTGTCAGAAAAATTGAGACCATCATCACTCGTAGCTACACCAATGTTTGAGGTAGAAATTCTGCTTCCAACCATACTGTTGTATCTTGGTAATGAAACTGCCCTATAGAGAAAGAAAGTTTTTTCGTCTTTTTCAATTGGACAACCATTAAAAACGGCTTCAGCCTCCCAAGTTCTACTACGAATTGGAGTTAGTATAGGATTATCTTTATATCTTTTTATTATCATATTTTATTTATTTTTCTTAACTCCTCTTTTTTTTAATAATGGCTTTTCATCAAAACGAACCAAGTGATCTATAAACTCATCGAGGTTTGCTGTAGCGACCGCAACATAACTGTCTGAAGCACCGTAATAAACGAACAGTGTTCCATCTTTAACCACCGCACCCGAAACATAAACCACTCCAGATTTATAGCCATTATTTTCAAAATCTTTTGCTGGCTCCAAAACAGGATTCGAGCAACGGTTTAGAATCTGGGTCGGATCTTTTAGATCAAGCAACATTGCTCCAACCTTGTATTTTCCTGGATCCTTCTCGTCCATCGCATGGTAAAACAAAAGCCAACCAGATCGAGTCTTGATAGGTGGTGCTCCTGCCCCTCTCACCCAACCATCCCAACAGTCTTTTCTTTGTTCTGTTGCACTAGAATAATAACTCTCTATGTATTCTTCAGAAGAAAAATCTAAGCTTTCTCGGTAATCAATTTTTAGCTCAGGACTTATGCTGTGTAAAATGGCATACTTACCGCCAATTTTCTCTGGAAATATAACCCAGTTCTTGTGTACTTGACCTGGCGGAGAAATCATACGAGTTGGTGCCCACCGCCATAAGCCTTTTTTGAAATCCTCGACCGCAATAGATGTCAGAGATAGTCTCAAACCACCATCACAAGCAGTGTATGTCATATATATTCTGTCATCACCTTCAACCCTAACCAAGCGAGGATCCTCACAACCACCAAAACTACCACCAGAGGCTAGAGAAAAATTAGAGAAATTACCAACATATGATCCAATACGGTGTTCAAACACAGGATAAGACAGCTGATTACTTATAGATAATCCATCTTCCGAAAATGCATAACCAAAACGAGAAAGACCTTCCTCACCAATTGCTCGATAGATGAAATGAATTTTGTCGTCAATCAAAACTACTCCGGGGTTAAAAGTCTGCCAACTTTCCCAACTGTTCTCAATTCTAGGTGAAATTATTGGATTATTTTCAACCCTAGTAAGAAAAAGCTTTTTCTCTGCACTCTGTTTTTTTAAATCATCTCTAATTTTTAGTTTAAAAAAACCAAAGAACTGAAATACTTTTTTAAAAAAATTATTCATGTAATTTTATTGGATCACACAAATCTATTTAAAGAAATTAATTACAAGAAAAACGAGCAAATTAGTGCTCGGATATTTATAACTAAAACTGATCTTCGATTGATCCATTTTCAACGGGCCTTCTACCCTTTTTAATTTTTAAATGAAATAGGCTTTAATAGACCTTATTATCAAAATTAGATAAAGCCAATTTCACAAACTAATTATACCGTTATGGGTGTTTTCGGCAACTATTCAACTGTGGAGAATTATTTCATCTGAAGGCCAAAAACCTAAATATCCAAAAAATGACACCCTTATCCGTATGCACATCCTTAGCTTCGCTTGCTTTGTGCCCCCGGCAGGAATCG
>SKHG01000078.1 GCA_007117035.1 Candidatus Campbelliibacteriota bacterium | reverse complement strand
TGGTCGACGAAGCGCACAACATCGCCCCCGCCGCCGGGGCGCATTACGCGCTCGAGAGTCAGCGGACCCGCTTCATCCGCGCGATCAGCCCGCACTTCCAGCATCGCCTGTTCCTGACCGCGACGCCGCACAACGGATACACCGAATCGTTCACCTCTCTGTTGGAGCTACTGGACGACCAGCGTTTCGCCCGCAATATCCTCCCCGATGAGAAGCAATTGAGTCAGGTGATGATCCGTCGCCTGAAGAGCGATCTCGTCGATGCCGACGGCAAACCCCTGTATGCCCAGCGCAAGCTTCAGGCGCTGGCGGTCCCTTACACGGCTGAGGAACGGGAGATCCACCGGAAGTTGAACGATTATTGCACCAGTCGCGAAAAAGACGCGGAGAGGACCGGAAGCGCGTTCGGCACCTCATTCGTTAACCAGCTGCTCAAGAAGCGCCTGTTCTCGTCGCCCGCCGCGTTCGCTTCCACGCTCGAAAAGCACGCCGCTTCGCTGTCGAATGGCGCCAGGCCCAAAGCTCAAGGTGCCATGGCCGAGCGCATCCTACGCAAAGCCATCCTGAAAACAGACGAGGATTACGCCAACGACCAGGAAGTCGAGAATGCTCAATCGGAGGCCGTCGAGGAGGCATCACGCCGTTCCCAACCGCTGACGCAAGAGCAACAACGGATGCTGGCCGACTTGAGGCAATGGGCACAGCGCGCCAAGAACCAGACCGACTCTAAGGCCAGAGCCATCCTCGATTGGCTCTCAGCCAATCTGAAACCGGGAGGTCAGTGGAACGATCGCCGCGTGATCCTGTTCACCGAATACCGCACCACCCACCAGTGGATGCACGAGATCCTCGCCAGCCATGGTTTCGGCGGCGAACGACTCGGTCTGCTCCACGGAGGACTCACTCAGGATGAGCGTGAACCCATCAAGGCAGCCTTCCAGGCATCTCCCAAGGATTCCCCCGTCCGCATCCTGCTCGCCACCGATGCGGCCTCCGAAGGTATCGACCTGCAGAACCACTGTAACTGCCTCATCCACCTGGAGATCCCCTACAACCCCAACGTGATGGAGCAGCGCAACGGGCGTATCGACCGTCACGGACAACGCGAGAAAGAGGTGCTGATCTGGCACCCCGTCGACGGCGGTGACAAAAGCCATGCCTCGGTCGGTGGCCACGGTGACGACATTCTGCGTGCGCTGCGCAAACTGGAGTCGATGCGCGCCGACATGGGCAGCGTCAATCCGGTCATCGCGCCCCAGATGTCCGGGCTCATCGAAGGCTCGCTGAAGGATCTCGACACCCGCCTCGCGGAGGCCAAGATTGCCAAGGCCAGGCGCTTCGTGCGCGCCGAACGCGAGCTGAAAGAGCGCGTCGCCAAGCTCCATGAACGACTCCTCGCCACCCAGCAGGATTTCCACCTCACGCCCGATCACATCCAGATGGCGGTCAAGACTGGTCTCGCGCTGGCGGGCCGCCCCCCGTTGGAACCCGTCGCCCTCGCAGATGCACCCCAAGGCAGCGCATTCAGGATGCCACCCCTCTCGGGATCATGGGCGCGCTGTCTGGAGGGCCTGCGTCACCCGCATACCCAGCAGATACGCCCCATCACCTTCGACCACGCCGTGGCAAAGGGGCGAGACGATGTCGTGTTGGTCCACCTGAATCATCGACTGGTGCAGATGTGCCTGCGGCTGTTGCGCGCCGAGGTCTGGGCGCAGGATGACGTGAAGAAACTCCATCGCGTCACCGTGCGCACATTGCCGGATGGCAGCATCGAGGGTCCGGCTGTGGTCGTCATCTCGCGGCTGGTCATAACCGGTGGCAACCACCATCGCCTTCACGAGGAACTGACCGTCTCGGGCGGCTATCTGCGCGATCAGTCGTTCCGGCGCGAAGAGGGCGTCACGCGCGTCCAGCAGTGGCTGGACGAGGCGCAGCCCATCACGGCGAACGATTCGCTGTTCGATGCCCTTCGGGTGCGCTTCGATCGCACTCGCCCCGCCATCCTGCAAGCCGTGGACGCCCGCTCGAAGGATCGACTCAAGTTCCTGGCCAACACCTTGCAGGCCCGCAAGCAGCAGGAAATCGACGCCATCGGCGCCGTGCTCGACGAACTGGAGAAGGCGATCCAGAGCGAGCTCAAGAAAGATCAGCAGCCCGAGCAGCTATCGCTCTTCACCGAGGACGAGCGTACCCAGCTCAGACGCGATACCGCCGCGCTGGAGGCACGCCTCGCGCGCATTCCGGCCGAGCGCATCCAGGAGCTTCAGTCCATCGAGACCCGCTATGCCAAGCTCAATGATCGCACCTTCCCGGTCGCCGTCGTCTTCCTGGTTCCAGAGTCAGCCATGAAAGGGGGTGCGGCATGAGCAATCACGACCTGCACCACGACTGGCTCGCGCTGATCGAGATCTCCGGCCCGTTCCTCGCCGTTCCCGTTCTCAAGGAGGCCTTCCCGCAAGGTCTGGAGGAACTCGACGGGATCAAACGCAAACGGCTGCGTCAGGCCTACGAGGAATGGCGTGAGGCAATGGAGACGGACGATCAGCAGTTCGCCGAATTGCACGCCGCCTGGATCGATGAGGTGCTGTCTCAAGGCTTGGAGTTGGACGAGGATGGCAAGGGCGACGTCCTGAAGCGCGCCGACTGGTGTATGGCCAACCTGAGCGTAAGCCTACCCGAGCATGGCGTGATGCTGGCCCCGGATCTCGCCGTGATTGATGAGCAACGGGCCAATAAGCCCCTGATGCTCATCCACAACTACGGCCAGGACGCGGACCTCGATGCCACCCTGAAGCTGGACGGATGGGCTGCCACCCCGGCGGACCGCATGATTCAGCTGTGCCGCGCCATTGGGTGCCGCCTCGGGTTGGTGACCAATGGCGAGCGCTGGATGCTGGTCGACGCCCCAGTAGGCGCCCTGACCACCTTCGCGAGCTGGTACGCCCGCATCTGGAGCCAGGAGCCCATCACCCTGCAGGCCTTCGTGCATCTGCTAGGCATTCGTCGCTTCTTCGTCGATGAAGCCGAGCAGCTGCCAGCGTTGTTCGACCGCTCCCTGAAATATCAGGACGAAGTCACCGACGCTCTCGGCGAGCAGGTGCGCCGCGCCGTCGAAGTGCTGATCCAGGCGTTGGACAAGGCCGATCAGGATCGCGACCGCGAGTTGCTGCGCGACGTGAAGGAGCCGCAGCTCTACGAAGCCGCGCTGACGGTGATGATGCGCCTGGTTTTCCTGCTCTCCGCCGAGGAGCGTGGTTTGCTGTTGCTCGGCGACGAACGCTACGAGGCCAACTACGCCCTCTCGACGCTGCGCATGCAGTTGCGCAAGGAGCCCGAGGATATCCTCGAACGGCGCTGGGACGCCTGGTCACGTCTGTTGGCGATATTCCGCGCCGTGTTCGGCGGCATCGAACACGAGAACCTGCGCCTGCCCGCACTGGGCGGCTCGCTGTTCGACCCGGATCGTTTTCCCTTCCTCGAGGGCCGCGCCAAGGACTCCAACTGGCGTACCGACACGGCCAAACCGCTGCCGATCGACAACCGCACCGTGCTGCTGTTGCTCGAGGCCATTCAGCAGTTCCAGGGCCGCACGCTGTCCTACCGAGCACTCGACGTGGAACAGATCGGCTACGTCTACGAGGGCCTGCTGGAACGCACCGTCAAGCGCACTGCCGAGGTCACGCTGGAGCTCGACGGCACCAAGAATGCCAAGGCCCCCTGGCTCAAGTTGGCCGAACTGGAATCCGCCCGTCTCGACGGCACCGAACGCCTTGCCGAACTGCTTCAGGAGCGTTCCGGCAGTTCCGCCAGCCGTGTGCGCAACGATCTGGCCAAGCCGGTCGACGACACACTTGCCGATCGCCTGCTCGCCGCCTGCCATGGGGACACCAACCTCCGTAATCGCATCAAGCCTTTTGCCCACCTGATACGCACCGATCCATGGGGCTATCCGCTGGTCTACCCCGCTGGGGCCTTCATCATCACCACCGGTTCCGACCGGCGCGAGACTGGCACCCACTACACGCCGAAATCGCTGACCGAGGCCATCGTTACCGAGACGTTGACGCCGATCGCCTATGTGGGACCAGCAGAGGGCAAGCCGCGTGAGCAGTGGGTGTTGAAGTCGCCTGCCGAACTGCTGGACCTGAAGATCTGCGACCCAGCCATGGGCTCGGGCGCGTTCCTGGTGCAAGCCTGCCGCTGGCTGGCTGATCGCCTGGTCGAGGCCTGGTCACAGGCCGAAGGCAGCGGAGAGACGGTGAGCGTGGATGGCGAAGTGCTGGATGTGCCGGACACCAAGGAGCCGCTGCCCCGCGACACCGAGGCCCGCACTGTGATCGCCCGCCGCCTCATCGCCGAGCGCTGCCTCTACGGTGTGGACCTGAATCCCCCTGCGGTCGAGCTCGCCAAGCTCTCCATATGGTTGGTGACGCTGGCGAAAGGCCGTCCATTCGGCTTCCTCGACCACAACCTGCGCTGCGGCGACAGTCTGCTCGGCATCCACCGCTTGGATCAACTCACCGAACTTGCCATGACGCCGACTGGCAAAGGCCAGCAGCGCCTATTCGGGCAGAACATCGAGCGGGCGGTTCATGAGGCGATCGAGTTACGCCAGCGCCTGCGTGAGATGCCGATTCGTGACATTCGCGATGTCGAGGCCATGGCGCACTTAGATGCCGATGCACGCCGGAAGCTCGAAGTGCCGGAATGCATTGCTGATGCATTCATTGGGGAGGTGTTCGCATCGGGCGGCGGCACGGCACTGGAGAACACGCTGGCGTCGCTGACCATCCAGGCCGGGCAGGCCATCGATGACGACCGTGAAGTGCTCGCCTCGATGCGCCGGCGATTGATTGCCGCACTCTCCACCGATCTACCCGCCCACAAGCCCGCACGTCGGCCATTCCATTGGCCGTTGGAATTCCCGGAGGTGTTCGCGCGCGAACGCGCCGGCTTCGATGCTCTGGTGGGGAACCCCCCATTCATTACCGGTAAGAGAATTTCAACGGTACTGGGCGGAACATATCAAAACTATCTCAAGGCTACTGTTCAAGACAGCAAGGGGGCAGCCGATCTCGTAGTCTTTTTCTTCAGACGCGCATTTTCTGTAAGTGGAAACGGGGGTCTGATCGGGTTGATCGGCACAAAATCTATATCAGAAGGGGACTCTCGTATCGTTGGATTGGCTTGGCTTCTAACGAACGGAGCGCACCTCGTTTGGGCGAAGCATGAGATTAAATGGCCCGGTTCCGCCGGTGTAATTGTCAGCCTCGTCGTCCTTCATCGAGGAAGGTGGATGGGACAAGTCTCCCTAAATGGAAGAGACGTCCCTGGCATTGGCAGCAATCTGATGGTGGAGTCAAACACTGGCGTGCCCTCCGAGCCGTATGCACTGAGAAGCAATGATGGCCGACGATCCGATGGCATCAAGATTCAAGGTGACGGCTTCATCCTCACTGATGAGGAGCGGCGCATTTTATTGATGCAGGGCCAAGAGAATGAAGCCGTAATCTCGCGATACTTGACTGGTAAGGATCTCGCGCAAAACCCACTCTCTGAGCCATCAGATTGGATTATTAACTTTGGTCAGATGCCACGGACTACGGCAGAGCGGTATCGGGCTGCATTCAATCATGTAGAAACCCATGTCAAACCTTACAGGGATAAGTTGACGGGTCAGATTCATGAGTCCGCCTTTTGGAAGTTTTGGGACAAACGTGAAAGCTTTTTCGCAGCGATGAGAGGGCAGAGAAGGATTCTTGCTTGCCCCTCTACTGCAAAATACCTGTTAATGGTCTTTGTCGATGAGAGTCTCGTTCCTTCGCATAGCGTCAAGCTTTTCGCGTACTCGGATGATGAGAGCTTTACGACAATGCAATCTATCGTGCATGAGGTTTGGGCGCGACAGCATAGTGGGAAGCTTGGTCAAAC
>SKHG01000008.1 GCA_007117035.1 Candidatus Campbelliibacteriota bacterium | reverse complement strand
GTTCGGCGGGCATGGAACCCGCCAGCAGCAGTTAGATGCGCTCGAACGGGGTGAGAACATCTCTCCCTTGCGCGGCAAGGCGAGCGACTGAGTCTAATTCAAAAATTTTTCCTTAGAGGTATCCATGTCTATCCTTTTGGTTAAACGGCTGAATGAAGAAGCCCAAATCCCTACCTACGGTTCATCTCAAGCAGCGGGGTTGGATCTTTATGCCAATGAGCATGTGGTGTTATCTCCGAAATCTCGTGTGGCCGTCAATACAGGTATTGCTGTATCAATTCCTGTGGGCTACGTCGGGCTTATTTGGCCGCGTAGCGGTCTGGCTTATAACAATGGTATCGATGTTCTTGCCGGGGTCATCGACTCCGACTATCGAGGAGAGATCAAAGTGATCCTGCTCAACACTGACGAAGACGAATACACGTTCATCAACGTCGGTGATCGTATCGCCCAGCTAGTCATTCAGGCAGTTGAAAGCGTTCGTTGTATTGAAGTGAAGAGCTTCGATGAGACAGAGCGGGGCGAGAAGGGCTTTGGGCATACTGGTAAATAGTATGTGGTCGGAAATTCGTCGGAGGAGGTGGGGGCGGCAGTTCGACGCGACAATAGATACGAGTCGCGTCGGTCTGTATCCAACCCCTCTCCAGACATTCGAGTTCGATCTCGGAGAATAGCCGGTAGTCGAAGACACGAACGGCGATCCCTTGCCCGACCAGATACCCTAGAATAGCTACGATAACGACCAGAAGACTAGATTGAAGTATCTGCACGGGAGATCTCCAGTTTGGCAGGGCATTTCCTGTCGATAAACACGGGGGGTGGCATCATGATCACCCGCCGTGGACGATTGGCGAGTTTGCGGTGACACGAGTTACAGTAATCAACGCCGATGTACCCATTACACCGGGCGATATCTGAAGCGAGAAACGGGACTTCTGAGTACGACTTAGCGCGGGGGAGGATCATAGCTGAAACTCCAGCATTTTGAGTGATACGTACGTCCCAGCCATGAAATTATCCAGACCGGGTTTGTCTAGCTCAACAAGGTGTTGAGTCAGATCCTTCCACGTCATAGGCTCAGCCGTGCGTAGCATAAAAGGACCTGTCATACGCGGGTCACGTCGTAGGATGGCGATCATCTCGGATACATGCTCCAGCTTGTTGATCAGTACAGTATCAGGCTCATTAGTCAGAGCGGATACAGCATCTCGCCTGTGCCGCTCCTCACCAAACATGACGCTGATATCTGAGAGCATGAAGGGCTCAGGTACCTCGTTATTTGACTCATGTACCCGCAGTAAAAACAGATACGTGTACTTGTGATCAATGGTACTTGTAGATGACTCGCTGGACGTTGACGTCCCAGCAGGCTCTGCAGGTTCCGCAGACTCCTCCTTGGCGAGATGAAGGACAGGTGAACTTAGTCTCATCGATAGTGACTCCTGAGGTCGGTAGGTTGTCAATAATAGTCGGGGTTCCGTCCATATAGATGTCAGACACCCGAATAACCAGATTAGGTGGGATCTCTCCGAAGAGGTTCGCCTGTAGTAGTATTTCATATTCTTTTGTAGGTAGCCAAAAACGGGTTTCTGGACAAGCACGAGCTACCTCTATGATTTTGAGTAAGTGCCAGAGGCCTTGTAAGTCTCCACTATCATGCCAACGGAAGTAGTCCATCTTGCGCTTCTTTATGAGGGTAACCATAGCAGCTACCCACCGAAAATCATGAAGACATATAAGGCGACGTTCTTGTGCAGCTCGTACGTTGGGGAAAATGTAACGCCCTTTGAGGGCGTAACAATCGGAGCAGATGGTGTTCTTCTTGTACCAGAGTTTCGATCCTGTTTTGCATTTTTCAGCAGGTAGACCGTAGGCGTATCCCGGCATCTTACTAGGACGGCTTAGGCCCCCCACTATCTGTTCTGCTTCTTTGATACTTAGCTTTAGCGCGTTTGATTCTTTCATCTGCGTCGAAGTCCTTTATCAGTATATAGATCATGATCATAGTGAGGATGAGCTTATACACCGCTGCAAGGACACGAGTGGATGTAAATAGAAGTCCCAATGGGGTCATTAAGTCACTCCGGTCTTTGAGGTAATCCACTTGGCCAACTCCCTCAAAGTAACCATACGAGCTTCAAGCTGTTCCGTACTTTGGGGGATGGACCAATCCTTGTCCTGATAGATTACGCCTCCGTCCGGAGTTCCCAGTATGACTGCCACTGTTCTGCCTTCATCATGTCGCGCATTTAGCCAGCGCTTTTGGAGCGGCGTAAGATCAGGTCTTATCGCTTCGCTTCTCGGCAGTTTCTCTACGTATTTGTATTCAATCCAGAGGTCCCCGTCAGGACCGCTGTACCACACATCTGCCGTACCTCCACGGTACGGATTATGCATTTTCTCCTTATGTAGGGTTGCGCTGAGTAACTTGTGGACTCGGGATATGAAGCGAGTCTCGGGTTTCTGTGAGGCCACGGCAGATCTCCTTAACGGTGGCTTGGAGATCTTCAAGTGTACTATCGTTCACAATAACGATATCGTTCCCGTGCCGTGGTACACCCTTTTCACTCGAATGCTCACTTACTTCTTCGACCCGTGGATTATCCACATGGATCATCACACCATTCATGGCCCGCACCCAGTCTGATTCGTTGGTGAATCGGATGTCGGGTACGATCAGAGTATCCGAGGAGGTCAACAGCCTCTGATGAGCCATCATGATCCAGATGTGGGGGTTCACCATCTTCCTCCCCCACTCAGTACCAAGCGTCTGCATCATTTGCCGGGGGGATTTCCCCAGTGCCGGAATGATCTCCTCTTTGCGGGTACTCCAGTACTCGTCATTCAGATTGATCCCGATAGCCTGCAGCATTCCGCGAATGGGGTCAGCCAATGAATGGCGAGTAGAAGGGATGTACGTGCTAATGAAACCCGCTACAGTGTCTTTCCCTGAACGAGCCTTACCTGCGATGCCGATTACCGGCAGATTTGGATTCATAGAGCATCTCCAGTTTCTTCAGTTCTTCAGCGTGCTTCCATTGAAGCTCCTTAAGCTCAAGCTCATGAGAGGCTCTGAGTCTCCTCAGAGCCACCTCATAAGTCGGAAGCGAGTCACCTGAAATCAGTACGCTCAACTTCCTAGGCATATCACCGCCCGCGTGTCTTCGGAGCTTCGTAGTCCTTTACGTCTGGTTCTGCTTCAAGACGCTTACGCGCTTCTTCCTTGAGGCCGAACGCTTTCACCAAGGACATCTCATCGAGCTTGCTGATGATGTCGAAGCGCGGGGCTGCATAGTCTACGCCCATGTCCGTCGTGATCTTCGTGATTGCACCTAGAGGGATGGTCTTGAAGCGCGAAGCCAGCTTACTGACATAGCCGTCGAACTCTTTGAGAGAGGTCGGGGGCACGGATAGAATCAGGATATTGGCCTCTTCGGCGGACTTTTCCAGATCGGTGACAGGAACGACTGCCAGCAGACGCGTGTTCTTACACGCCTTGCCAGAGCCGGTCAGGGCTGTGCCGAACTGGTTGAGGGGGCAGACGGAGCAGCTATCCGCTTGACGAGCGGGGCTGTTGGGGGAGGGAGCCAGCAAGGAAGGTTCTTCACCGAGAGCGAAGCATGCTGGGGGGACGGGCTTGTCCCGGTTAAACGGGCGGTCGTAGTACAGGTTCGTACTCAGGAAGTCGATCACTACTACTTGAAGCTCTTCACCAGAAGAACCGTCAGGCAGAGTGAAACCCCGACCACCATTGATCTTGATACGGTCACCGCTTGGGGCAGCGATACGGCTTGCGATGGACTGTACTTCCTTGGCCATCTGTTCTTGAATGTTGATCGGAAGATTTGCTTTACTCATGGATTACTCTCCGTTACAGATCTCTGAGGTTCAGAGTTTCTTTGGTGAAGGGCACAACGCCCGGTATCACACCCTTCGTTTCAAATAGCTCACGACAAGCGAGAACAGCAGGACGCCGCTCCAGCAAGTGGTAGTACTTGTGACGATGGATGAATTCGTAGAAGGTGTCCCAGTCTTCGACTGAGGGCTTGATCGAGGTGCTGATGGAGACGGTGGCTAGTCCTCCCGTCATCTTGGTCACGCCCTGCGCGTGCATCTGCTCGATCACTTCTTGTTGCTTCTCGCTGTATCGTCGCTCGATGTCTTTGAGTTCTTTCTCTAAGGCTCTCTTTTCGGCTCGTAGTTCGTGTAGTTGGTCGATCATGCTTCCAAGGGTCATTATGGTTCCTCTTCACAGGCCAGTACAACTCGCCAGTTCTCTCCAGCTTTAAGCCGGACTATCTTGACGGCGAGAGCGGAGTCGGGCGCACGTATATACACCCGTCTTACTTCATACGGGAAAACAGTTTCTTGAAGGATGACTTTATACAAGCTCGTCTTCATCATCGCAGGGCTCGATTTCGATAATATAGTCTTCGCCGCGATTCAGAATGAATTCGATCATAGCTTGAGGATCTTCAGTAGCGTTTTCCCTTTCGATCTCGATCATGCCTTCGATGGTGCGGTTCTCTTTCTCATACCATTCTGGAATAAGTTCCGCAATAGCAGTCAGAGTGATTCGGACTTTATTAGACATACACATCTCCGGATATTAAGAAGAGTTCCCCGGACCTGTCGCCATCGTCGCCGGGGGCTACGACACCTAAGGAGGAGGGGCTATGCGACCCCACTCGGTGGCTTGCAGATTTTACACTCCACAGGATAAAGGGAGAATCCTGTGTCCGACATCATGCCATATCGCTATACATCTATGGTCAGACCAACAAGTTGGAGGGTATCACCGATCTTGATGGGCGGGGAGGTCTTGAACGTGATCTCTTCTCCGTCCGGATTTTTGCCTCTAACAACGGCTTCGAACATGTGCTTATCGAGTGAAAGCTCGACAAATTCGATTTTGATGTCACTGAGTTTCATTTGCTGTAGCTCCTATCCCAACCGCCTTTGGCGTCTAAGGGCAATTCCGGTGCCCATTCGGGAGGAGTCGTCATGATCCGAAGCATGTCATTATAACACTGCTGCGCACGGGACTCCTCAACACATACAACCACTTCGTCGTGGGTTGTAGTTACGATTCTGTAGCCCATTCGCGCAATTTTCAGCATTTGTTCGCCAATGAGCACACGCGAGAGAGCTTGGACGATGTTCTCCGTCAGCAGCCCGCCGTAGAGCTTGGTCCGCTTAGTGCCGGTCTTGACTGACGTTTCGTACGTTACGTTACCGAGGATGAACGTCCCTTGGAAAGAGCCCTCTTCGATGCCTGAAAGCTTCGGGTATTGTAGAAACAGTCCGTTAGGGAGCTTGATGTACTCTTTCCCATACTCCAGACACTTGAACGTGCCGTCCTTGCCGATAACCATATTGGTTAGTATGTCGTCCATACGCTTCCAAAGCTTGGGTATCGGATAATGCTCGGCGCGGTATGTGGTGACGATTCGGGAACATATAATAAGCCCGAGATCGACCGTCTTACCCATCGCTCCTGTGCTGAGTGTGTCATGGAGCTTTACGTATCCCATGCCATAACCCAGTCCTAGGATGCAGACCTTGCCAACAAAGCGCTCTACGCTCTCATCAGTGATCTCATCGACGGGGATATCGAAGATCTTTGATCCCATGAGTTCGTAAATCTTGTCGCCGTTCCTGAATTGTTCAAGCAGTGTCTCATGGTCAGCCAGCCACGCCAGCATGCGGGCTTCGATCTGGGACAAGTCAACCACGACCAGCACATAGCCCTCAGGGGCCTGCACAGCCTTACGCAGGGCGCTGCCTCGCGTCAGGTTCTGCATGTTCATCTTGTTGCCGCCAGACCAGCGGTGCGTATGAGCGCCTGAGTAATTCAACAACACCGGGAGCTTCTCAGTACCTTGACTGACAGAAGTGATCAGGCGTTGTGCGCGTGTTTCCTTGATAGACGACTTGAACTGCAGCCGCGCTGCACACAGATCTCGTACGCGCTTATCGGCATGTTGATTCAGCAGGAACTGGAAGTCCGGATCGGTCTTGGCAAACGCATAGGTCATCTTGGCAGTAGTTGGGCTAATCTTGAGAGGAGGTTTTACGCCTTCAGCTTCGAGTAACGCCGCAAACTTGTCGTTACT
>SKHG01000072.1 GCA_007117035.1 Candidatus Campbelliibacteriota bacterium | reverse complement strand
ATATCTTTTAGTGAATAATGAGTGGCATCTCCTGGCTCTCCTGTTGGTGTCAGTGTTCCTGTTGCATATACAGAAGTAATTCCAACAAGAATAGCAATGGATAAAAATGCTAAGTGTTTTGCAAATTTTTGTATTGTGTTTTTCATGATAATTTAGTTAATTTTTAATTTGATAATTATTTAATAAATCCTCTGGTAATCATTCCAAAATATCTGGTGGGTGGTGTAATATCGTTGTCTAACTCAAACAGAATCAAAGCAGCTTGGGTTTGTGATCCAAGGTATCCAGTTGCTCCTGCGGGAATTGAGTATCCTTTTTTAATAAGTATCTCCTGAATTTTAAGAAGTATCTCCTGAATTTTTTTTACATCAGCTCCACTTATTCCAGATTCAAGATTTCGTACTGTATGAGGAATTTCTGGAGTCCCTGTATTCATGTTTGCAATAAATTCTTTGGTGATTGGTCCGAAGAATCCAACTGCTGGTGAGATTCCGTTTGCTTGTTGGAACTTTGCAAGTGCTTGTCTTGTTAATTCACCAAAGACATCTGTCTCGTTGTTAAGTGATCCTGGTCCACTTAATGCTACAGGGAAACCGTTTGTGTTGAGAAATCTTTGTAGTTCTCTTGTTGATGATACATCTGCACCACTTATTCCTGAAGTAGGGACGTCAGTTGGTGGAAACAGATGAGACCACTCTTGTGTCAGACTATTTGCTGCTTCTTGATTACCCATATTGGCTAAATTCTGAACTTGACTTTGGATAGAGGTTCCTGAAGATCTTCTTGTTGTTCGTACTGGTTCTTCTATCGCTGGTGCCCAGGTAGTAGATACTTTGTAGTCCACATCACCACAACTACTGTTATTAGAACAATTAAATGAGATGAAACCAATGTTGTCGTTGTATGCGTAACCTTGAAATTGGTTGCTTAAAATAGTGATGTCTGAAAAGTCTATGTAGCCAACTGATTCACTCCAAGCGTATCCCGACAGATTTCCCTCTCCGTCATTTGCGACTCCGTCTAGGGTAATCCAACCAATGTTGTCGTTGTATGCGTGACCAGTGATTCCACTGTCTGAAACTGTAACATCGCCGGGAATTGTATCGAACTGAATCCAACCAACTGATTCACTCCAAGCGAATGATGGAGGTGAAATGTTAGAAGCACTAACAGTGTTAACAGATACAAAAGCTAACAGGATTAATACTAGAAACGTGATTTTCTTAAAGTTTATTTTTATAAAATTCATTTTTATTTTAATTTTAATTTTTATGGATAAATATTGTAAATTCTATCGACCCCCTCTTACATCCCCTCGGCGTTTGCTACGTTAGGATTCCTTTATTTTAACAAATATGTGTGAGTGGCTCAAGAGGTTGTAGGGGGGGGTGTGGACAAGTGGTTTTTTGATTAATTCAAATTATTGTTCATATATACTTGTAACCAACCCTCCTTAAATTTTGCAAAATCCCCTTCCAAAATCTCCTCTCTCATCCTCGCCACTAAATTAACAATAAAATACAAATTATGAATCGAGGCTAATGTCGACGCTAACATTTCTTTGGCTCGAAAAAGATGAGCCAGGTAGGCTCTACTGTAATTTTTACATGTATAGCAACTACAATTTTTATCAATAACTGTAAAATCTTCTCTGAAACGAGAGTTTAAAATATTAATCTTACCTTCTGGAGTATAGAGTGTACCACTACGTGCAATACGAGTTGGTGATACACAATCAAACATATCAACCCCCTTCTCAACCGCCTCAAACATATCCTCCGGCTCACCTATACCAAGAAGATGTCGAGGTTTGTCCTCTGGCAAGTTTTTGGTCACCCACTCAACAGCAGTAGTAATATCTTCCTTGTCGAATGACCCACCGATTCCATAACCATCAAAGTCCATCTCAGCCAGAACACGAGAACTTTCAACTCTTAAATCCTTCATCCGACCACCCTGAACTACACCAAACAAAGCCTGTCTTTCAGAGTTTTCTTTAGAGTGGTGGTATGTAATACATTGTTGAGCCCAACGATGTGTTCTCTCTAGAGCTTTTTTTTGGTACTCAACTGACGCTTGAGGTGAAACACACTCATCAAAAGCAAAGAAAATATCTGCACCCAAAGAATGTTGAATCTCCATAGAAATTTCAGGAGTAAATCGATGTATACTACCGTCTATAACAGAACGAAAATTAACTCCCTCGTCATCTATCTCGACCAGACTATGACCTTTTTTACTTTTTGATGATTTAACATCTCTAGTCCCTGCAAACTTAGAAAGATTGGTTCCGTATGCTGCTCCCAGAGAAAAAACCTGAAAACCACCAGAGTCAGTTATAATTGGTCCAGAAAAATTCATAAATTTATGCAATCCACCAGCTTTTTCAACAAGTTTATGACCGGGTTGTAGATAAAGATGATATGTGTTTGCCAAAACAACATCAGAAATTTCCTTAACCTGTTCCGGGGTTAAAGATTTTACTGTGGCTTTAGTACCAACTGGAATAAAAACAGGTGTTTTGAAACTTCCGTGAGGAGTTTCAATTAACCCTGCCCGAGCCTGTCCAGACTTATGTGATATTTCAAATTTGATTGGTTTTTTTGTCATGTGTTATAATTTTGTAATATTAACAGATTAAAAAATATATTGCATTTATGAATGATGAAAACACTCCGTCACGTACCCACAACCTAACCGCCGATGATATGAAGAAAGAAGCCGAAGAAAGAGTTGATCTTATAACTAAAGAGTTCCGAGACGGTTTTGATTTTATTATGAACCATTCAGCTTCTGTTACTTTCTTTGGTTCAGCTCGATTTAAAGAAGACAACAAATACTACAAACAAGCTCGTTCGTTAGCTAGTCGAATTGTTACAGAAAACGGTCATGCAATTTTAACAGGTGGAGGGCCTGGTATTATGGAAGCCGCTAATCGTGGAGCATTCGAGTCTGGTGGCGAATCATTAGGACTAACAATCAAACTACCTCACGAACAAGAAAGCAATAAATACACCACTGACTCTATAGACTTTTACTATTTTTTCAGTCGTAAAGTTTGTCTTTCATTTTCAGCCGAAGCCTACATCTTTTTTCCAGGTGGCTACGGTACAATGGATGAATTTTTTGAAATCATAACACTAATCCAGACACACAAAATAAAACCAGTTCCAATCTTTTTGGTAGGATCTGAATACTGGAAACCTTTAGATGAATTTATTCATAAAACCCTACTAGAAATCAAAGCTATCTGCCCAGAGGATCCAGATCTATACACCATAACAGATGACGAAGACTCAATTATTGATGTTGTTAAAAACACCCCAGTAATTAATGGAGTTAGGTTAAAAAATGAGAACTAATCAATGATGTCAAATTTAGAACAAAAAAAATGTATGCCCTGTGAAGGTATCACTGCTCCATTATCAAAGAAGGATTCGGAGTTTCTTTTAGATAATCTTTCGGATGATTGGGAACTTAGTAATAATAATCAGGAAATTAAACGGACTTTTAAATTTATTGATTTTCTGTCAGCAATGAGTTTTGTCAAAAAATGCGGTGATGTAGCTGAGAACGAAGGTCACCACCCAGATCTTAACCTCCATAACTACAACAAGGTTACCGTTACACTCTCAACTCATGCTATCTCTGGACTTTCTGAGAATGATTTTATCTTGGCGACAAAAATAGATAATCTAAATTAAGACAAACATTAATAATCTCATATTAATGACTATGACTGTGTGGTAATTTAGCCTCTTCTTCAGGATCAATTACTTCCCCTGGTTTTTTCATTACCAAAAATACGGCAAACAACGTTGTTATTGGCACAGCTAGGATTAGACCTATGCTTCCAACTAATGTTCTAATTATTTCTGTAGAGAATATCTCCATATTAATTATCTGCATAAATCCTGACTCAGATTGTGAGAACAAAAGCAAAAGAGGAAGGGCTGCACCAGCGTATGCTAATGCTAGAGTGTTTACCAAAGAAACAACATGCTCCTTACCTATTGATAATGTTCTTGTAAATATTTCACTTTTTGAAAGATGAGGCGCAGCCTTAGACATTTCTCTGACAGTTGCAGACTGAGTGATTGAAATATCGTCTAAAACACCCAACACTCCAATAATAATTGCCCCCAGTAAAAGACCAGCAATGTCCAACATTCCACCTGAAGAGAAATGTAGGTAAACTGAGCCGTGAGAAGTAAACCCGGAAAGATTTCCTAACACAACACCCGAATAAGCAAGAAAACTGATAAAGGTAATAGTTAATACTGTCCCCAGAAAAGCAGCATGTGTAACTCGATTAAAACCGTGAGTAATGTACATAGCCAAAGCTAATATTATTGCTGAATAAAAAATTATTGTTGGGACAGGTGGAGCACCTTGTAGAAGCTGAGGCAACAGAAAGAAGATAATAATTACAAAGCTGAGCAATAAGCTAATAATCGACCGAATACCCTTCCAAAAACCAAACGAAAGTACAGCGATCACAAAAAGAGCTGCGAAAAAAAACAAGACCCATCTTCGGTCAGGTTCACCTACAGAATAATACTCACCACCACCAACTGTTTTTCGATACTCAACAAAAAAAACATCACCAGTCTTCATCTCCATTACATCATTTTCTATCACAAGCTCCTCGCCTTTTCTTGCACCCTCAATAATTTCAATAACAAGACGTTGGTAGACCGCAGTAATGTTTGTTCCTCCTACAGGCCTAAGGCTAGTTTCTAGAACTTCAACTACTTTAGCCCGCCATGAATCTTGGAACTCTTGGTGGAGTTCTTGAGCGTTTAAATCACCGATTGTTAAAAACGGTAAAGTTCCTAAGATAAATAAAAACAAAAAAAGTAATCTTTTCATATCGACTTACTTGTTTCCTTGTTTTGCCTTTTTCAATATTTTAGATGCTTCAGGACTGGTCGAAATAACTTTTTTACTAGATATTTCTTTATTTATTTTTTTAATTAAATCAAGCGGATGTTTTTTTATATAATTTCCTGAGAACTCAATTAAAATACTTTTTTGGATTTTTTTTGGTAACTGACTTAATACCTCACCTTCCATAAATTTAGGGACAAAAAAATACAACTCATCTTTATCAGAAATATTTTTAACCAATCTATCTTTAAGTAAAGACACAAAATCAGACATGGCCTTCCTTCTGTTTAGTTCCTTATGATCCTCAAGCGGGGTTCCTCGATCAATAACGTGACCACCACCTCGTCGCATCACAACTCCTTCATCTCTTAAACCCTTAGGTGTCTTAACCTCAAAAAAATCAATCTTTTCTATTAGGCCGTCTGATGCTTTGTACAAAACCGCCTCCCGTGATCCCGAAACTATCAACCAAGCAGTATGACCTATGAACTGATTACTATTTTTTGGTATTTTCATATATATACATAATATCAACTTTTAGCTTAATATCAAATAAGCAAATCACGCCAATCTATGAGCATAATTTTAGAATTAAATTGTAGAAAAAATTAAATAGCTAGAGTAAGAAAAGTTGTTGAAACTAAAAAGTAAATTAATATTGTCAGAATATCAATTACTATTGTAGCAAACGGCCCACTACCGACAGCAGGATCCTTACCTAAAGCAGATAAAAATATAACCATAAACACAGCCACTAAAACCGAAACCAGAACAGCAAAAAACAGAGACAAGGTTAAGACTAAAGAAATTATAATATCTTGAAACCACAACAGACTAACTAATCCTAAAACAACAGAAACAATACCAGCAATAAAAAAACCAATACTAAACTCCTTAAAAACATATTTCTTAATTGAGAAACTTTGATCAAGAGCAATTGCTCTAATAAATATTGCTTGGGTTTGGGTCGCTACAGCATCACTCATATAAACTACCAGAGGTAAGAAGAAAGCAAGAATAATATAGTTATTTAAAACATCTTCAAAACTAGAAACTATGAAAGCAGCTAACAATCCACCAAACAAACCTAGAATAAGCCACGGTAGACGAGACCACAACAAAACTCCTACCCTTTCCTTAAGTAAGGAACTAGCAGAGAAAGGGGCTTGGATACCACTAACTCTTAAAATATCCTCACTGTGCTCTTCACTTAATATTTGAAAAATAGAGTCCGCCGAAACAACACCACAAAAAACACCTTTTTTATCAACTACTGGTACAGCCTTTATATTGTTTTTTAAGGCTACAGACGCTAATTCTTCTTGGTCTACAGCTGGTTCTACCGAGATAACTTTAGTAATCATAATCTCAGAAACCAGAGTATCCATCGAATTAGAAAACAGGTCTAGAACTGAAAAAACACCTTCAAGATAACCTTTATCATCCAGAACATAGATATAGTGCATATCATCAACATTTTCAGGTGATGTATTTCGAAGCATTTTTTCTACATCAGAAAGGAGGTCTCTGGACAAAACTTTTATAACCCTTAGTCCTGCTAAGGCGCCTGCAGTTTGTGCTTTATTTATATTTAATTCATTCATAATGCTTTCTAGCTAACGCAACACGCACACGTTCCTTAATCCTTATACCGTCAAACAACTAACCTTAATAAATCTAACTGGTTAAAAAACTAAATTATAATCTTCTAATATTCTGTCTGATAAATTGTAACTTCGGTCAATCAGATTTTATTTACTAACATAGACAACTCTAGTTGGGAATGCAAAACTCAAACCTATCTCTTCAACAGCTTCTTTTATTTTTAGGTTTATTTCTTGCTGTGTATTCATGTAAATATTATAGTCTGGCGATTGAAGATAATAGACAGTCTCAAAGTTTAAAGACGAGTCACCAAAGGAATAGAAATGGGAACGGTCAAATTTAGCATTTTTTATATCAGTAATAATTTCCTTGATTCTCTCATTTAGTAATTTAATATTTTCAACCGAACTACTGTAGGTTAATCCGAACTTAAAAACAATTCTTCGCTCGTGCATTTTTTTAAAGTTTTGTATACGAGCAGTTGTTAATTCTTGGTTTGAGATAACTATTTCCTCACCCTGAAGAGCTCTGATTCTAGTAGTTTTAATTCCAATTTTTTCCACAACACCCATCTGCTCTCCGACCAAAATAAAGTCTCCGACCACAAATGGTTTATCAAAATATATCGCAAATGAACTAAAAAGATCTGATAAAATACCCTGCAAAGCAAAAGCCACAGCAACACCACCAATACCTAATGTTGCAACAAAGGATGTTATGTTAATACCCAAGTTTGATAGAACAAATAAGACAAGAGCTGTCCAGACGATTGCTTTCATTATTTTTGCCAGAAGTGCTAGGGCTGACTGGGCATGTGGTTCTTTCTCACGAGACAATTTTTCTTTAACTATGTAATCGATCAAAATAGTTGCTGCAACCACAACCTGGTATGAAAACCATATTATCAAAACATAATTTATCAGCTGATTTAATATTTCATGTATGTTTATAAACAACAACGCAACATAAATAGATATAAAAAAATAAAATGGAGGTTTTAAACCTCTAATAATCTTAATAGCTGTCTCATCAATATCAGTTGCTGTTTTTTTAGAAAGCAACTCTAACTTATTCAACAATCTTTCTCTAAAGAAGAGAAAGATTAATAGGCACAAGAAAAGTACAGCCAAAGATACCAAATATTCAGAAACAGTGTTGCTCCATATCTCAATTTCTAATATATTTTCAAATATTTCTATATCCATACACAAACTAATTATATTTAATCTTTTTTTATCGGCGGTGGAGGTGGAGCTAAATCTGTATCGTTAGAATTATTTTCTGATTCAGACTCATTATTGTTGTCTAGATTATTTAGAAAAACCTCAATCTCTTCAATTTTTCTTGTTTTAAGTTGCTCTTCTTTTAAGATTTTACGGTACTCGCCTTCAATCTCCAACATCTCGGCCTCCAGTGTTCTAATATTATCTTCTGCTTGCCATCTTTCCTTTTCCTTATTTCTTACTTTATCTTCTGTCTCCAACCTATCTCTCTCCATCTGTTGTCTTTCATTAGCAGATTCAACAGACCTCATTAGTTTACTCATTTCAGCAACCTCTGACTCGAGAGACTCCTCAGACTGTACAATTGATTTCAACCTTTCATGTTCGGTATTCTTATTCTCATTTTTCTTATCCCAAGAATCTTCCAAAATAGATTTTCTCTCCTTTACATTTCGCAAATCTTTTTCAAATTCATTTTTTTGTTCTGAAAATCTAAGAGCTTTTTTGTGATTTTTTAAACTTTTTAGATGACTTTCCAAGGAAGACCGCTTTCGATCAACTTCAGATTTTTGATCCTCTATATTTATAATTTTTTCATCAATCTCTGAAATTTTTTGATCATACTGGTAACGATTCTTTACAACTTCCCTCCTCTTTTCTTCAAGATCCCAACGGCTTTTTTCTAGATCTCTTTTAAACTCTTCATTTTCTTCAGTTGATTCTTTTTTCCTTATATCTGATATTTGATTATCAATTTCCTGCTCATCAGAAACAATAGAATCAATTTCTGTCTTTGCAACAGAAAGGGCTGATTTTAATGATCTTATTTTATTATCAAAAACACTTAACTGTTCAGGAAAACCCAAGAGTCCTCTTTCAAGTTCATGAATTCTATCATCTATTGAGATTTCTGGTTCTTCCACTTTAGGCTCAGCAAGTTTATCTTCATCAATATTTTTATCAACAACTATTGATTCGTCTTTATCTTTTTTTTCTATCTTTTGTTCCTCTTCAAGAATTTTTTCTTCCAAAAAACTAGTTTTTTCTTTTAATTCTTTTTTGGGTGCCTTATATTCATAAATATCAGATACTTTGAGTGTATCGCCTTCACCTAAAACAGCTTTGACTTCTTTATCGTCCTTTTTATCATTACCCTTCAGAACTTCTTCTTTTTTAGGTGCTTCTCTTATCTCATTATTTGAGGATATACTCTCGATATTATTTTTTTTATTATTTAATTTTTCTGCATCATTTTTTGCAGATATATCAAACTTAACAGAACTTAGAGGAACATTGTTTTTTTCATACTCCTGAATTTTATTCTTCATCTGCTGACTTAACTTTGCGTAATCTTTTTCTGAGATTTTTTTACTACGAATTAACTCAGCAATATCACCAACCAAGGTTCTTTTTCCTCTTAGTTCACGTAAAACTGTCTTCTGACCCACAGCAGCGGGAGTGTGAGATATTTTTTTAGAATCTTCTTGCATGTTATTACCTATTATACATCCTTTAGTCTTTTTAAAAAACAATTAATTAGAAAGTTATCAACATCTAAGAAAAATTTTATTTAAAGATCTATTTTTTATAGCTTATTACTTTCTCTTAAACTCTCTCTTCTTCGAACTTCAAATTCATCCATTCCAAAATGATGTGCTACTTCATGCCAAATGGTGTCCGCTACAACCTTTTCTAAGTCATCTATATTTTTAGATACTAACATTGTTGATTCCTTAAAAATTGTTATCTTGTCAGGAATAGAAGAGTAGAAAGATCCTCTCATTGTTCTTGGTACTCCCTCATAAAGACCTAGTAAAAGACCTTGTTCTTTATAACCACCCCTTTTAGTACTATCCAAGTTATCTTGTCTATCTGCAATAGTTATAGCTACATTTTTCATCTGTGAGCGAACACGCTCGGGTAGCGCTTTGATCCCACGAAGTACAATCCCTTGAAATTCTTTATCTGTAACTTTAATGCCCATATTTTAATTTAATTCATTATACTATATAGTAAAATTAACATGAAAAAAATAGCAATCTTCGATATTGATGGTACCATTTTTCGCTCGAGCTTATTAATAATATTAGTTGAAAATTTAATTGCCGATAAAATATTCCCTGCAAGCGCTAAGAAAGAGTTTCAGAACGAACATCAAGCATGGTTAAACCGTCAAGCTGATTACGAGACATATATTTCTGCTGTGATAAAGACATTTACTAAACATATCAAAGGTGTGCATTATGGTGACTTTATGGAATGCAGTAAGAAAACTGTTCGAGAAAATAAATTCAAACTATATAGATACACTCGTGATTTACTACCAAAGCTAAAGAAAAAAGGTTATTTCCTGTTGGCTGTCTCTCAATCCCCAAAAGGAACACTGGATAAATTTTGCAAAAATATGGGTTTTGATAAGGTTTACGGAAGACTTTACGAACTTGGTCCAGCAGACAGATTTACTGGAAAAGTCGAAGACCTTCATCATATAGCCAACAAAGCGAACATTGTTCGTCGAGTAGTTGAAAAACACAACCTAACATTAGAGGGTTCAATAGGTTTTGGGGATACTGAAGACGACATTTCATTCTTAGAAAAAGTCGACTGTCCTGTAGCGTTCAATCCAAACAACAAACTTTATAGACATGCAAAAAGAAATAAATGGAATGTTTTGGTTGAAAGAAAAGATGTTATCTATCAAATATCCAAATCGACAGATAGTCCTGAAGAAATTTCACTTGATTTTTAGGCTTCAGGAAGAGAGATGAAAATTGTCGAACCTAAATTAGGACCCTTTGAGGTGATCCATATTCTTCCACCATGATGTTCAATCACTCTACGGGACATAAACAATCCTATACCCATTCCTTCTGTATCAATCAACTTTGCTTTACGGCTACGATAGAATTTAGAGAATATATAAGGTAGTTCTTGTTCCGATATACCTATACCAGTATCAGAAATAGAAAAAACCGTACCATTTTGATCCCTTTTTATATCAACCTCAATTTTTCCATTACTTGGAGTATACGATATTGCATTCTCGAACAGAATTTGTAAAACGAAGACAAATCTCTGTTTATCAACAACGACTTTCGAAAAAGCATCATCGAAAGAGAAATTATATTTCAGATCTTTTTCATCTATTCTCTTCTTTGAAGAATCGTAAACTTCCTGGACCACAGTGTTCAGATTTACAATCTCAAAACGATACTGGTATGAAATACCACTCATTCTATTTAAATCAACCAACATATCAGTTAGATCAACTAATTTTTGAGCTGAGTGTTTTATCTCGTTAGTAGCGATATCACGTTCTTCTTGTGATTCATCTAACTTTAAAGTCTCAACTGACCATTTTATACGTGTTAGAGGAGTTCGAAACTTATGAGTTACGATAGTTATAAATTCATATTTTAAAGTATCCAGTTCACGCATCTTGTACCAAATCCATCCACCAATTCCTACTGTCACAATACTTGCAACTACAGGATTCAACCAAAACGGAAATCCTTCAACATTACCAACTAACCATTGATTGGAAAATATAAGACCAAGTAAGATTAAACTAACCAAAGTAACAGAAAGACCATACAAAGATGCTCTCTTAGCCACAACCTGAATATCTAAAACTAGAAACTTAATTATTCCGTAGGCTAAAGGAACTGTGTATAGGCCGAAAAAAGGCATCAGGACTGAAGGAAAATCGACTCCGTAAACCAATGGAAAACCTGTTGAACCAAAACCATAACCCATAAAAACAACACCGAAGATATAGTAATCAACCTTATTTTTGGTGTTATCATCATGGTCTTTTTTACTCTTAAATCGCTTATAGATCAAAAGTGACAGAACAACCACAGCTGAGATTGCAAAATAAGCAACCAAAGTCCAGTAAAACTCTCCCGCAACTATAAAATTAGGAAAATACATCTTTGACACTGGCAAACCCAAAAATGAGTTAGCTGGCAAAATAAGGTATATGACAAAAAGAATAGCACTCGAAATATAAAAAACAGTTTGCAATATCTTCTTTATGGGAGTTTTAGAAAAGAAACTCGCTAATACAAAATGAACAGCTAATGTATTTCCAAAAATTAACAATACTGGAGTAGCCCAAGCAAAGTATTTATAAGCCAACAAAATGTCGTTTGAATTAATTCCTAATATAAAAAATATGAAAAACCAAGAAATAGACAGTGCTAACAGCAGATAAACTAAACTAGCTTCTTTTTTGGGATTTTTAAAAAAAACAAAAAAACCGAGGACTAAGTTTGTAATAACAGAGAGTATTGATACGATATTTACTATCAAGAATTGCGGTTCCATAATCTGATTTTAATCTAATAACTTTATTAAAACTATGTACTTTCGGTTTGTTAAAGAAATAAAATCTTTAATATTCCTCAAAATTATACCCATGTATTTAACTACAGCAATCATAACAAATATATTATATACAACCAATATTTAAATGTGTATAAATTATACCTCCTGCTTTTTGAAACTCTTGTGTCTCTGGGCATGAATTTTAGCAATCTCTCCTCCTAGGAAAATAACAAATGAGCTTAAATATATCCAAATCAAAAATAATATAATAGAAGTTAAAGCTTCGTACAGAGAAAGTTTTAAACTGTAGGATATGTAAAAGGAAAGAATAAAATTAAGAACTATAAATAATGTGCTGGCAAAAACAGCGCCAAAAAAAGCACTCATTTTTGGCAGAGACCGAACAGACATAAAATAATAAATTAGATAAAAAAGAAAAACCATAACTGCTGTTAAAATTATCATTCTTAATCCATCACCCAGAAATGAGATGAAAAACCCATCTGAGAATTGATCGAGTATTCCAAACAAAAATGATAGAGCAAGATTACCACCAATCAACAAAACTACAGTTACAATAAGTAGAACTGTATAAAAAGCAGAAAGAGTCTTTTCTTTTATTGATCTTGCGACTCCTGTAGCACCACGAACAGTCACAGAAAAAATTCTATAGAAAACAGTTCGGACGTGGTTTACCAAACCAACCAAAGCTATAAACATAAAAGCTAATCCCAAAACAGTGAACAAAATATTACTCATCAAATCAAAGACATTGTCTAATATCCCAGAGATTATCGCCTCTCCAACTCCAAACTGATTCTCAAAATACAAAACTAAAAAATTTTCTAACGATTCAGCGTCAGCTACAAAACTACCTATAGCAACAAAAAGTACCAAAACTGGAGACAAGGTTAAGAGAGTATAAAATGCTAATGCCGCAGCGGCTTCCTTCACATCATTCTTCTTTATCTCGATTAACAAATCACTAAATATAGAAAGCAGATAATTCATAGTTGTATAAAAAATATTTTAATGACTTTTTTGAGAAAATGACTGGTCAATTAACTGACTGATGATTACAGCACAGATAACAAAAAACGAATAAGCAGAGATAACTACATATAAATCAAAGTTTATATCACGCAATGTATTAAAGACAAGTAGAGCAAACCATGAGACCAAAGATATTGCACCTAGAGCAAAAGCCAGTCTACGAACCCGACTTAGATTACTAGGAAGTTGTTTGTGTTTTTTGTCGAAAGAGATATCTACTAAATTAGGTCCAATCCAAAAATTTAATATTAACTCAACAACAGCTACCACCATCACAAAATTTATCGTTATTAATAGAGTGACACTGTCAATCATTTGGACATCAGTAAAGTACAAAGTAGTAGTCGCGATAATAACAACTAACAAAGCTACTAAGGTGACTTGAGTTAAGACTTTAAGAACATCAAACTCCTCAGCAGATATTTTGAAATCCTTCAGGAATTTAAAGAACATAATATTGGTTATGGTAGATCCACCAACTCCAATTGCCAAAGCAAAGCCCAGGGCTACTAATGTTGAAGCCTCTACCTCGACCAAAAAAGTTTGAATACCTGACGGAATACTTAAAAAAGCAACCACAAAAATCAAGAGCGAGATTACTGCAGAAACAAGACACCACTGACACCAATCTTTTAAAACCACCACCTGAATAAAAGTTAGATAGACTGAGAACAAAAAAGCACCTGATGTTATACCGAGAACCCAAAATGTTAACTGGACTCCAGATGATTCTGGAAATAAAGAAAAAATTATATAGGAAAGTACGACTAAACCGTAATAGACCATTCCAAGAAGCTCTAACGGGATACCTAAAAATCTCGAATACTCACTATCAGTTACCCGGTCACAACCTTTAATGATATTACATAACATTTTTTCTCCTGAGCTCTTCTTACGCTGAATATAATGTGATACAAGAAAACCACAAACTCCCAAAAGAATTAAAATTACATAATAGATATTTATTTCTTCAATCATACTAATAGATATTCCAATTTTTTCCTCTAAAGGAAAAAGACTCGTAAACATCGAGGTCAGACACTAACCTCAAAGGACAAACCTACCCCTTGATGAAAAACTCAAGATTTTCTATATCCTCCAAAGAAGATTCTTTTATATTCAGATTAATTCTTTGGCCATCAAGATATGCAGAGATTGATGCTTCGGCTGAAGCTTGAAACTCGACAACAAAACCATACGGAGTTATGACCTGAGCACAAATTTCGTAATCTTCGTCTACTCGAGAGTTTAGGTTTATCGATACACTTTCAGGAAATGATTCTAAGACCATAACTTCATGGTCCAGAATATAACACGGGGTTGGTAGATCTATCTCTCCTGCAATAATATGACGTCCGTCTGCATAATAATGATTAGCATTTACCAACTGTAAACCTTCACCGTTTTCTTCGTATCCGTTAGGTTGTTGAATTAATCCATTATCTTCTTCATTTTCAACTTGTGAGAACTGTATAGCCAGAATCAACAAAACTATAGCAACAATGAAAACTATACCACCGATAATTACTTTTTTTGAGTTCATATACATTATAATTACTTCTAAAAGGATATACCCTTCATGCTATTATAGCATATGTAGTCCCAAAAAAGTAAAGTAGTAAAATCTATACAACTAAAGATAACAACCAAGGAGTAATGAATGACTCAATAAAAGAAGCTACAAGTAGAGGTATTAAAAGTATAGCAAAAACAAGCAGAGCATCCTTTAAAGCTTTGATAAAATCAAACTTTCTTCCCCAGATTAGCCATTTAAGACTTCTTTGACCCGCTAATAAACCGACAGCGCTAGCTAAAAGTAAGACCGGTATCTCAATAACTCCATGTGGCATAATTCCAACCAAAAATACCAATGGGGATAATTCGATCAGGAAAAGGTTTAAGAAAATACCAATAACCAAACCATTAGCAACTAAAACATACACCGGTAAAATACCAAACAAAAAACCACCAACTATAGCAATAAATATTGCCAAAGAATTATTTGAAAATATTTTCAAAAACAAATCAAAACTAGACATACCTTCAACCAAGTTCAGAGATGACACAAACTCATCAAAAAGGGTTCTGGATAGTTCGGGTTCGATGAAAACTGCAGAATAGCCTACTATAATGAAAAATCCTGTAATAGCGACTGCGAACAGCAAATGTGTATACAACTGTTTGAGGTAAAAAAATGCTATATCTAGATTTTTTCTTATTTTTCCTTTCATAATTTTTTGTTTCTCTGATCTGCGAGATTATTATATTAATTCTATCACAAAAACTAGAACACAGAAAAAACCACGCCAAATATAGCGTGGTTTTTTCTTAAGGTCGATACACTAAAACCTATTCTTCGTCTTCTTCTTCGACCTCACTTTCGTACTCTGCTTCTTCTTCACTTTCGTCCTCACTTTCGTCCTCATCTACATCTACTACAACCTCTTCGTCCACAAGAACATCAACTCCGTTTTCGTCATCAATTTCAACAGGCGCTCCGTTGCCTGCTAGCAAAATCAATGCCAAAACAACAACAATCACGATTATAACCACCACAAGAATGGTGTTCATAGAGCTTTTGTTTTCTTGCTCCGGTGTTTCTGAACCTCCTTGGTTTTGAAGCTCGTCGTTCATGATAAAATTAAATTACTATTAATACTGACATTATACTCAGAAAGATGTGAAAACTCAAGGGAATAATTTATACACAGTTTTTAAATACAAAATTTTTTAATAACCAGCAAAATCTTCTCTTTTAATATTTTTATAATCAATCATTAATAATTCAAGAATATTACTCATTTTTTGAACAAAAATTGGTGAACCAACTACGTAGTACATTTTTGAATCCGATGGTAATAAATACTTATTTAACATATCTAACGAAATAACTCCCTTTTCTCCTCCCCACTCCTCTACTGAGAGATTATCTGTCATATTCGGAACAAATGTAGATAAGCCAACTTCATTTATCTCATCTAAATATACTGCAGTACCTGGTCTGCGATTAGAATAAAACAAATGAACATCTTTTTGAATATTGTTCAGTTGTAAAGATCTTAAAATACTTCGAACTGGTGTGATTCCGATACCACCGACTAAAAAAACCAACGATGTGTTTTGTTTTTTATCAAGTATAAAATTTCCCATTGCTGGACTTAACAAAAAAGCATCACCCACCGAAACTTCCGTTAAACTTTTCTTAAAATTACTATTACTTAAACGAACAGCAAACGATAGAAAACTATCCTCTGGAGCAGACGATATGGACAGATCACGAAAATTACCTTTTTTCTTGTCATTGTACAGAATATTTTCTGGAGCAATCTCAACATACTGACCAGCTGAAAACTCAAATCCTTCAGGTTTTTCCATAACTAACTCTAGGGTATTTTCAGCAATATATTCTTTACTCTTTAATTTTGTCTTGAAAAAATTCATTTAGATAGTATACAAACAAAAAATTATGAAATATTAATATCTGTGAAAATAATTACATCTAGCATTATATTTATAATTGACGCTGGAGATTTATGTTCAATATTTTCATTTAGGGCTATTTTAAGTGCCTTACTCTTTTTGTCACCCACAACATAAGCAATAGTGTAAGTTGGGATTGTTTTTAAGAACAATGGCGTAACAGTCGCTCGTTTTGAAAATTCGCTTTTATCTCCCACATCCAGCGAAACGACTAATCTATTTTCTGGAAACAGGATGTTAAAATCTTTTTTTGTTTTTGTTGGAAAAATACCAGCTGTATGCCCATCCTCTCCCATTCCCATTGTCACAACCACCTCTCCATTAGGGTAATTCCTAATCCATTCTCTAATAGAATTTTCAAATCTTTCCGATAGTTGTTCTCTAGTCTCATTTTTCTTTGTTCGAGTATCAATACTTTTAATACCTTTTTTCAGCGCGTCCTTAAAAAAACGAGTGCCTACTAATTTAGAAAAATTACTTTCTTCTGAATTTTGTGTCACTCTCTCATCCAGCACACCCACTGTTAAATTTTTAGGGAGAGACGATATGTCTACATACTCAAGTATAGAAAGTGCCGAACCACCAGAAGAAAGAAATAGAACTGGAGTATCTGAAGAAAACAAAGAAAAAACAGAAGAAATATAATCCCCTGCTTCTTTGTCTGGCTTTAAAAGTCCGTTTTTTATCTTTATCATAGTTGTATCTTAATCTTACTTTTTCATATCATGACCACCGAACATATTTCGCAAAAGAGACAACAGTTTGCCAGTAAAAGACGGGTTTTCTTTAGAATCAAGACGAAACTGGTAAGCGCTCTTAATAGCTGGAATTGCAGTTCCTTTTTCTTCGGCGTAACCTACTGTCCACTCACCCATTCCTGAATGATTAACCACTCCAGAAATTAAATCTATTTGATCACCATAATCTTTAAGACCTTTAGACAAAAGAGAAACCAGCCGAGATTCAACAACACTACCATGACTATATAAATCTGCTACTTCTTTTATATTAACTTCAAAATCACTTTCTTTAATAAGAGTAAAACCTTCTGCAATCGACTGCATCATACCGTACTCGATACCGTTATGAACCATTTTTACAAAATGCCCTGCTCCTGAGTGCCCAACGTAGCGATAACCTTCGGGTACAGACAGCTCCCGAAACAGATCTTCATTTTTTTCAAAAATATCTTTTTCTCCACCAACCATTATGCATGCTCCGTTTAAGGCTCCACTAGGACCTCCACTAAAACCAGCATCTAAGAAATTTATCTTTCTAACCTTGAGTTCATTAGCTCGACGAACCGAATCTTTATAAAAAGCATTAGCACCGTCTATAACAGTATCCCCTTCAGAAAGATAAGGTAAAATTTCTTCCAAAACCTTATCAACCGCATCATTGGAAACCATAGTCCAGACCACTCGAGGCGCACTAAGAGCTGAGGATAGATCTTCAAGAGAACTGACTACCTCCATTCCTCTTTTTTTGGCCTCTAATCTCGGTTCCTCGCTCCGATTATAACCTACAACTCGATAACCTCGATTAGACAAACGCTCAGCCATATTTATCCCCATTTTTCCCAACCCAATAATTCCAATCTCTTTTTTATTATTCATATTTTTTTATTTTAAATATTAAATTTACACAATATCATCAGACAAAAGACCTTTTTTATAACTAATAAGTGGTACTTTAGACATTTTATCTTTCCAACCTTCAATAATAGGTGTGATGAACTTCCACTGGGCCTCTACCTCATCGGTTGAAGCAAATAATGTTTGGTCTCCTACAATTGCGTCAAGCAAAACTCTTTTATACGCATCAGATATTTCGGCATTTGATTCATTATATAGAAATGATAAAGTCTTTTCTTCTAAAGCTAACCCAAAACCTGGAACCTTAAACCAAAAATGGAGATTTATACCTTCATCTGGTTGAATCCGAAATGTCAGCTGATTGGTTCCACCAAAATCTTCATTTTTTGATGGAACTGTGCAATCCGGTCTTTTAAAGAAAACTCTAATAGCAACCTCGTCTCTATCTAAGGCCTTTCCGGACTCCAAAATAAAAGGAACACCTTTCCAATAATCTGTATCTATCTCAGCCTTAATTTTAAAATAAGTTTCTGTTTGTGAGTTCTTATCCACACCGACTTCATCAGTGTACCCACTATACTGTCCACGAATAACTGAGCCTTTTTCTTCAGATATTTTTAATTTCTTCAAAATATCTAACCTGCTTTTTCTAATATCAGTAGAGTTCCAGTTAGTTGGACGATCCATAGCAATCAAGGAAAGCATCTGTAAAATATGATTCTGTCCAACATCCCTAAGAGCACCTAAACTATCATAAAATTCACCTCGACCGTTTATTCCATCCGATTCATAGAGTGTTATATCGATTCTTTCAATATTTTCTGATGTCCAAGCTGGGGTAAAGATTGGGTTTGAAAAACGAAAAGTTAATATATTTTGAACAGTTTCTTTAGCTAAATAATGATCAATCCTAAAAACCTGCTCTTCGTGGAACATCTCACCAAGTTTTTTATCGAGACTTTTAGCTGTTTCAACATCTCGACCAAACGGCTTTTCTATCAAAACTCTTGACCAACCATCAGTATCGCTACAAGGAATAGAGAGTCCGGTCTGATAAATATTTTCCAAAATAGTTAAATAAGTGCTAGGTGGTGTAGCCAGATGAAACAATTTATTTCCACACTCTTTAAAATAATTAATCTCAACTTCATTTATAATTTTAGAAAGAATAATGTAAGAATTCTTATCCTCAAAAACACCCTCAGCAAATCGGGCTCCGACTAAAAAACCTTTAATTAAGGATTCATCTTCACCTTTTTCTTTTAAAGTTGATAAAACAAAGTCTTGAAATTCAACATCACTCCAGTTTCTTCTAGAAAATCCAATTAAACAAAACTTTTCAGGTAATAGATTCTTTTTATATAGATCAAAAACCGACGGAAGTAGTTTACGGCGCGAGAGATCACCAGTCACACCAAAGATAACAAAACAAGTTGGGGCAATTTTCATTACCCAATTGTATCAGATATCCACTAACAGACTAAATATTTTTTCCCTTTTTATTACCTGTGGATAACTACCACAAAAGTGCAGAGAATATTAGCACGAGAACAAGATAGATAACTACAGTAAGACTAATATCAATGACGATAGGCTTCCAAGAGTAACCCCTCCAAAGTAAATGAATTAATTGAATAATCGCATAAATTAAAAACAATGTAGAGAGTATAAAAATTGTGGTTCCAAAAAGATAGCAACCGTCCAAGAAAAATAAAATGATTAGAATTGCTATCACCAACAGGAGAATAGGAAGATACTGGAGATAGAAAGTTTTTCTCTTTCGTTTGTCCTTTATAGTGTCCTTTATATAATGTCCTTTATGACTATTTCGATTAAACAGAACTCTGTACCAGAATCCTCTGATAATCAAACCTGCAAGAATTGCTAGTATTAAAGCCCATATTAATTTTATATTACATATATCTGATATCCAGTTTAGCAACCAATCTGGTGTGGTAAAGAAAGCCGCTGCAAAACCAACACCTTGCTCTTCATCATCAAATAGGTTGTCATCAGCTACTCCAACCAAATCTCCCAGGTTTATTCCTTCAAGTACAGATTCATCAACTATACCTTCAAGATTGATAATAAAATCAATATCTGGTGTAGTGCCTTCAAAACCTAGGGATTCTAGGAATGCTCTGAATGCTTCAATTTCAGACAACTGTTGAGAGTTTAAAGGAAATGGCTGTTCACAATATATCTCGTTAACTTTCTTAAGAGTTGTGATGTACACATAACCAGTACCTGCACCATGTCCCCAAGGATCTAAGATGTCATCAAAGTATCTTTCTTGAAAAGTGACAACTGAGTTATATGTAGCTATTCCGAAAAATCCATTAACCGGAGTACTGATTCCTTCAAACTGATTTAAAAATAACTGTAATTTTATAACTTCAAATGGGTTATTATCAAAATCAATATTTAAATAATCCTCAAGATAAGAACACTGTTCAACTTCAGGAATCTCTTCTACTACTACTGGAGAGACAAAGGATGAGCCTCCTCCTCTTGAAGGTCGAGACGGTGACCCTGGAGTCTGTACAGTCAACACAGTACTGTCATCAGCTTTGTTTCCAAAGCTATCTTCACAAGTCACACTGTATGTGGTGTTTGATCCAGGTGAAACTGAGATGCTACCGGAAGTAGCGTT
>SKHG01000026.1 GCA_007117035.1 Candidatus Campbelliibacteriota bacterium | reverse complement strand
TAAAAATTGAAGATCTATTCTTTGCTGTGTTCTTCTTTAAGTAGTTTTTGAACCTCTTTCTGAATTTCGCTGGTAAGTTTTTTATCTTCTTTAAGTATTTTTCGAGTTGCGTCATAACCTCTGCCTAGTTTTTGCTCTCGGTAGCTGTAGTTAGCGCCAGACTTTTCAATAATTCCAAATCGTTCACCTAAAGCAAGGAGTTCACCTTCACGTGAGATACCTTCGTTGTATAAAAGATCAAACTCAGTCTGCTTAAAAGGGGAGGCTACTTTATTCTTTACTACTTTTACCCTAATACGACCACCCATAACTTCTTCACCCTTTTTGATCTGAGCAATTCGGCGAATATCCAAACGTACCGAAGAGTAGAACTTTAGAGCCTTACCACCTGGTGTGGTTTCAGGTGAACCAAACATTACACCAATCTTCATTCTGATTTGATTTATAAAAATAACCACTGTCTTACTTTTAGCTGAGATAGCGGTCAACTTTCTTAGAGCCTGTGACATTAACCGAGCCTGCTTACCAACATGGTGGGCACCCATTTCACCCTCAATCTCGTCTCTTGGAGTTAGAGCTGCGACCGAGTCAACAACCACGACGCCAACCTTACCTGATCGAACCAAACTCTCGACAATCTCTAGGGCCTGTTCACCAGTGTCTGGTTGAGAGATTAAAAGCTCGTCTATCTTCACTCCTAGTCTTTTAGAGTACTGAGGGTCCATCGCATGTTCAGCATCGACAAAAGCACAGATTTCACCTTTCTTTTGAGCCTCAGCAATTGCATGAAGAGCAAGAGTTGTTTTTCCACTTGATTCTGGTCCGTATATCTCGATTATTCGTCCACGTGGTAGCCCACCAACACCTAAAGCTATATCCAAACCTAATGAACCTGTTGGAATTGCGTCAACATCAACCTTAGGTCGATCACCTAGTTTCATAATGGCTTCTTCACCAAACTTGGTTTTTATCTCTCTGATTGTTTCTTCAATTCCTGCTCCTATTTCTTTTTTATCTTTTGCTTGTTTTTTAGGCATTTTAAATTCTAATTTAGAGCTGTTAAATAATCGACTACTAGAGGAATATATTTATTTTAAAATTCCAGTGTCTCTAAGTTTTCAGGTGGTTGTTCAGTTATATCAACATCAAGCATATCTTCAAGAAACTCAATCTCTAGATTCTTTTGGCTGAGCTCTTCTTTTCGTTCATCTTGTTCATCAAGGAGAGAGACAATTCGTTCGTTTGGGATAATATCAAATGAGTTAGGATCGTGATGAACGACTGTCAGAGTCTCTTTTTCGTTGTTACCAAATCGATCAACCCCTTCTATCTCAATTATATTATATCGTCCCGACAGGGGCAATTTTTCTCTAAACTCTCCGTCTTGTGTGATGTTGATTGATCGGCCGTTTATGTATAGAGAGGCGATATTTGCAACTTGGCCCGAAACCTCAACTGTTGCGCCAGGTAGTACTTGCCAGTCTATAGGGCTTTCAAGAACAAGGCTTGGACCAAAGATCAAAGCTCTAGCTTGGAAAGCCCCGTACCAACCCAAAAAGCCGACTATCAGAATCGAAGCCAAAAACTTGCTCCAGAATAAAACTTTGTCTCTAGGTGTTACGTTCATCTTCATTTATATTAGCAACATCATCATTTTCCCAACCTTGTTCGAATATTTCTCGAGGTTTAGCTCCTTCTCCAGGACCTATAACACTTCGCTCTTCCAACATATCGATCAGTCTGGCTGCTCGAGAGTACCCAACCTTCAGTTTTCTCTGCAAATAAGATGTTGAAGCCTTCTTGTCTCGAATAACCAGCTCTCGAGCGTCTTCGTACAGTTCATCGTCATCATCAGTATTATCTTCTAGAGAGTCTCCAAAAATCGATCCAGACGAACTCTGTTCGACTGTCAGGTCAAGACCCAATGTCGGACCTTCGTGCCAGTTTTGTTTAAGATGAGCAACAACCTTCTTTACTTCATCTTCGGATATGAAAGGAGCTTGGATTCTAGCAGGTTTGGACATCTCACCTGACATAAACAACATATCTCCAGCGCCTAGTAGGCGCTCAGCACCACCGGTATCTAAAATTGTTCGTGAATCAACCTGAGATGTTACCTGTAGAGCAAGACGGGAAGGGATGTTGGCTTTGATAAGACCTGTAATAACATTAACTGACGGTCTTTGGGTTGAAAGGATCAAGTGAATTCCAACCGCACGACTCATCTGAGCTAGGCGAACAACCGCAGCTTCCAACTCTCGTGGGTAGGATGTCATTATGTCAGCCAACTCATCGATTACAATCACAATGTACGGCATAGTTTCAACCTGCAAAGATTCTTCTTCGCCTGTCTTCTCTTTATTTCTTTTCAGTCTATCCTTTTCTGGTTGCAAAACTTTCTTATGGTAAGTGTCTATGTCACGAACTTGCTCAGCCTCAAGGATGTTGTATCTTCTTTCCATCTCTTTGGCTGCCCATTTCAATGCCAATATAGAATCCTTCGGTGCTGTGATTACTGGAGTTAGGAGGTGGGGGATACTGTTGTACATTGTAAGTTCAACTCGTTTTGGATCGACCATTATCATTTTTAGGTTCTCGGGTGAGTTTCGATACAAAAGAGATGTTATCAAAGCGTGAATGGTTACTGATTTTCCGGCTCCGGTAGCACCTGCAATCAACAAGTGTGGCATCTTTGCGATGTTAGCAAAGTGTGCGGTTCCGGAAATACTTTTTCCTAACGCAACCAACAAAGGCTTGTCTGATTTTTGGTACTCTTCACCTTCCAAAAGAGTTCCCAGACCAACCATTGATTTGGTAGTGTTTGGGATCTCAATTCCAACCAAAGATTTTCCTGGAATGGGTGCTTCGATTCGAATAGGGTGGGCCGCCAAAGATAAAGCTAAGTCGTTCTGTAGTCCAACTATCCGAGAGAGTTTAACTCCTTCGGCTGGTTTTAGAGCATAACGGGTAACTGTTGGTCCAACCGATATCTCATCCATCTCAACAGTTATGCCAAAGTTAAACAGAGTTCTTTTAATGATGTTGGCACTAGCTTTGATATCTCCTACACCAGGTTTACCCTTGTCTTGTTTTAGGATACTGATCGGTGGGGGAATGTATTCGTGGCAAAGTCCATCGTTGAGGTCTATCTCTAGTTCGTAGTCCTTTTTCTTAGGAAAGATTGACCAGCTTTTTTTCTCTGCGTCTTTGGTCTCTTCTTCGACTTCTCCTTCTTTCTCTTCGGGTAGGGCTTTCTCATCAATCTCAACTTCCTCAAACTCCTCCTTTTCTTCTTCGGCCAACATCTTGTCTTCTAGTTTTTGACGACGCTTTTCTTTCCAGCGTTCAATAATTGCTTGTAGAGGTATGTTGGTATTGAAAATAACCAAAAAAGATATCAACAGAAGCCCAAACAAGATTATTACACTCAAGTACATATCGAAGAACCTAGTTAGAGGACTCGAGATTAATCCACCAATCATTCCACCGTTGTCTTCAACAAAGACCCCAACCATCCCCAAACCTGCAACAAAGAATATTAAAGCTCCAACTCCCTGAACTATATTAAACCGATGCTCCAAAGACCTAAGCAGGGCCACAGCGACAATTAAAAGAACTAGAGGTAGAAAGAAATAACCAACTCCAAAAAGCTTCGAAAGATTATCATATATCCAAGAACCAACAACTCCAGAAAGATCAAACGAAGCTAGGAATAAAAATATTGCAAAAACAAGAGCAATTATTGCACCAATACCACGAACTGTACCTTCTTTTAACCCCAAAAATATCTCAGGGTTATCAGGACTCAACCCACCATCTTTTCCTTCATTTTTTTTCTTCTTTTTTGATTTAGCCATAACAACAAAAAAACCTTTTATACGCTGAATTATATCATACTGTGGATATTTTAGTTGTAGATATTGAGAAATAAAGTATCTAGATTACTAAGTGAATAATTATGGTTTTTAAATGTTTCATTGCGGTAAACACTAGAAAATAAAAATAAAACATATAAAGTCCTTGACCTCTGTCTTTTAAGGAGTATAATGGACATATAGTAAAAGACATGGTATTATGTCCTTTAAATAAAGACTGTCTTTATATAAAGGACAAATATAAAAATATGGAATATAAAAAGGACACAGAAAGAGATGAGCTAAAAAAAGCTGTCCAAACTCTGGACGGTAATAAACATATTGCCAATAGAATAAAAGCAGTTAATGGTTTTCCTTATGCTTACAAAAAAACCGAAAGACTCTCAACTGCCCTTTATATGGTGTCCGATAAGTTATCGGACAATGACCCTTTAAAGGTCAATATAAGACAGAGGTCTATAACTCTGTTAGACCTTTTGTACGAGATAGGGGACAGTAAAGTGGCCGATAAGGCAGATGTCCTTTCTCGTCTGGAGATGCATACTATGAACTTAATCTCACTACTCGATCTTGGTTATTATAACGGTCTTTTCTCAGAGATGAATGTTTCAGTTTTGAAGCGCGAATTTCTAGCCCTACTCGATCACATCAAAGACACTGTTCTTTCTGGAACAAACTCTTCTTTTTCTGACAATTTCTTTGATGTTCCTGATGCAAAAAGCCCTTACCTAAGCCAGTCTAGTGCTTATCGTTCAGATGTAGTATTAAATCGAAACACAGAACTTCCAAAATCAGATTTATCAAGAAATGTTACAAAACCTAAAAATACTGAAAAAAAGCCAGTTTCCTCATCATTTAGAGACCGTTCCTTGGATCTAGATACTCAGAAAAAAGACCGAAGATCAATCATACTTAGTTTAATAAATGAGAGAGGTGCTATTACAGCAACTGAGGTTGCTAAAGTGATTTCTAACTACAGTCAAAAAACTATTCAAAGAGAGCTACTTTCAATGGTCAAAAACGGATCTCTAAAAAAAGAAGGAGAGAGAAGGTGGTCTAAATATTCCTTGGCTGATTAAGCCTTACAGTTATCCACATAATTGTTTGCCCCTTTTTGTTTATCTGACTATAATGATAGTCAGATGGAGAAAAGTCCATTGTGTTTTTTTTAAAGATCGTTATGAGTATATGCACTTAATGTAATTTTAAACATTAAGTTATGTCTTCGCTTAAATCATTGTTTAATATTATAGGCGAATACTGTGAATAACTATTGCCACAAAAAGGTAAAAGGTGATATACTCTCTATACGCGGTCCGATAATAAATTTAACAATTCTTTCCACTGTATTTTTACAGTGATAGTCTAGTTAAAAAACAGAGAGGGCTATGTTCGTTGACAACAGAATAAAGACAAAGTGGTGATACTTAAATCTCTAACGATTAAGTATGCACAGATTGTTTGTCAATAAAGATTTATCAAGGTGGTGAATCAATCGACATTTTATGTCGTTAAATAATATTGCAAATGCATTTTTAAAATGCGTACATTGATCAGTGTATACATTAGATAGAAACAAAGTAACAAAAATTGAAATACCGAAAGAAAGCCCAACCGTAATTTTGTGACATAGAAATATCTGTTTCACAAAATTACGGTTGGGTGAAAGATTCGACTGCAAGCTGACTGCATGACCGAAACGTATTTGTTCAAAACTACTCCGTTCTTTTGATGTCGATCATCAAATCATTTTTGGTTTGATGTGGAAATGGGAACGGGATAGTGAGAGGTAGGGTGGAAGATTGGTTTGAATAAAACAGACCTTTATCTTTTACCTGCGATCTACTGTAAAAGGTAGAAAGCAAAATCGACGAGGATGTTCGTCCACATCGCGAACCTCCGAAATTATCAACCTCCTCGATCTTGGTCTTCGTCGAGTCCATCAAAGATCGATGTATTAATGTTCTTTCGATTCTCCAAAATTTATTAATAGCTGGAGACACGAAAAGAATAATTTATAAATTAGAAAAACAATATGAGTAATGTATTAACACACAAAGTATCGAAAGTGCTTGGTGTAGTTGCTCTAGCTGTTGCTTTCTCTTTTGCATTGAGCGCAATGACCGTTCAAGCTGATGAGGATCTTCAGTCTCAGATCGACGCACTTCTAGCAACAATCGCATCCCTTCAGTCACAGTTGTCTGGAGAGCCTGCAGTAAGTGGATATCAATTCACTTCAAACCTAACTTTGGGATCAACTGGTGAAGCTGTTCGACAACTTCAAATCAGATTGAATGCTGAAGCAGGAATTCAGGTAGCTGCTTCTGGACCAGGTTCACCTGGTAACGAAACAACTTACTTCGGTGCGCTAACCCAATCCGCAGTTGTTGCTTACCAGAACATGTATGCTGAAACAGTTTTGACTCCAGTAGGTCTAACAGCCGGAACCGGATTTGT
>SKHG01000035.1 GCA_007117035.1 Candidatus Campbelliibacteriota bacterium | reverse complement strand
TAATTTTTTCTTCATAAAAAGATTTTTCAAATTTTTTTATGAAGAAAACAAAAGTAATTATTAAATTGTAATAAATTTTTATTTTGATTTAGAAATAAATATATTTTTCCCTTTTAAATTTAAACCCGTGACAGTTACATAAAAAAAAGCTAGTAATATAGTGTTTTTACTGATTTATATAAACAGGTTTTTTTGTTAAAACATTAAAATAATTTTCTGTAATAATTTTAATGTTTTTAAAATTTTTTTTGTTTATAAACAAAAAAAATTTTGTACTTATTTTTTTAAAAAAGAAATGCACAGTTTTTTGTTGACATAAAAAAAATATTTCGTGATACAATTGATATTAGAAACGGCACACTGATCAACTTTTTTCCTTCGTCGTTTCTTTCAATGTCAGATGTATCTGAAGTGGTCGAACGGGTACATGAGTTACAAGTAAAATATTTTAATATGCCAGCAAAAAAAAGAACTGCAGCTAAGCGAAAGCCAGTTGCTAAAAAGAAGAAAGCAGTTGCTAAGCGAAAGCCAGTTGCTAAAAAGAAAAAAGCAGTTGCTAAGCGAAAGCCTGCAGCAAAAAAGAAAACAGTCGCCAAGAAGAAAAAGGCGGTTGCTAAGCGAAAGCCTGCAGCAAAAAAGAAAGCTTCAGCACGACGAAAGAAATAGTCGTTTTAGAAAGAAAAAAACACCGTCCTTATTTAGGTCGGTGTTTTTTGTTCATTTCGTAGAACAAAAAAGTATTTGTGAAGTGTTTGGCAATATTTCCTTGAAAGTTATTGCCAATATAATGATCCCCGTAGTCTCTTTTCCAGTGTCTGGATGTACGGAAGAATACTGATTTTACTGAACCAACTTGCTTTAACTTCGTCTTAATAATATTCAATTTACCAAAACGATTAAAAGACCATAAAACCTCAGGGCAGTTTCTAATTATAGCAAGCCACATAATTTCAATGTCGGATGTTACTGTGTAGAGTAATCCTGGGTTTTTAGTTGCAAGTAAGCAGAGTCTTATAAATTTATCTTCGGTTTTTTTGATATTTTCCAAAGAAATATTTGAGTATTCTTTATCTAGATCAACTCTTGCTGTTATACCAATATATAGCAGGGTAATTGAATTTTGTGTAATGTTCATGCCTGCTGTAATATGTCATAGATTGCGTACAAAAGCAAATTTAATAATCTCTTTACTGAAACTATAAAATAAACGATAATTAAAAAATGTTGGAAAAAATAAATATTAAAGAACTCGGTTGTGTTGATTTAAGGGTTGGTCGTATTGTGTCTGTAGTACTTCACCCAGAGGCTGATAGGTTATTTGTCTTATCAGTTGATCTTGGAGAAGACAAGTTCCGAACAATCGTAGCTGGTCTACGAGAACATTATGATCCAGAAGAACTAGAAGGTCGAAAAGCAATCTTTGTTGCAAACTTAGAACCTGTTACTTTACGAGGTGTTGAAAGTAACGGAATGATTCTGGCTGCTGTAACTGAAGGTAAAACAAAAGTTAGTTTTATTACTCCAGAAAAAGATGTGCTTGAGGGAACCAAAATTTCATAGTTGGTTTTTTAAAAAAATGGATAACTTCACAGATAAAAAATACAGAATTAAGAAAAGTTCTAAAGCAAAAAATATTCGCATAACTATTGAAAGAGATGGCTCAGTTGTTTTAACTAAACCACCATTTGTTTCAAATATGACTGCTGTTTCTTTCTTGAGGAGTAAGTGGTCGTGGGTATTAAAAAAACTTAAATCTTTAGAGGCTAGGGTTCAGGACCCAGACATTAAAAGATACGACCGAAAGCATTATTTAGAAAACAAAGAAATAGCTAGAAAATTAGTTACAGAAAAAGTTGAGTGTTGGAATAAAATGTATGGTTTTGATATTAAGAAGATTGCGGTTAGATCTCAAAAGGAAAGGTGGGGAAGTTGCTCTAGTTTAGGGAACCTAAATTTTAATTATAAGATAATTTTCCTTCCAAATGACCTTCAGGACTACATTGTGGTGCATGAAATATGTCATTTAAAAGAACTTAACCATAGTCCAAGGTTCTGGACCCTGGTTGCAAAAGCTATTCCAGGGTATCTAGACTGTAAAAGAGCCTTAAAAAACTACTCTTAAATATAAAAACCCCTTTAAATTAGCCGTTTTGGTGGGGGAGTAGAAACATAATTACCCTTGACAATAAAAGGTATACTGTGCTATGATACTAGAAATTCGGGTTAGTTCTCGAATTTGTTTTCTTGGACGATTCTGTCACTGATTAGTACGAACACTTAATTTAAGGTCGCGTTCGTCGGATTGGTGAGATGGAAACCGCTTGAAAGAAGGGAATTAATTTATTCCTGTTCAGGCATTAAAAGATAAAAACAGGCTTATTTTATCCACCGTAACACTGTTAACGACCGTATTTCTAGCAACAACACCTATAACAAATAATGTTCTTGAACAACACTATATTTCGAAGGCTCATATTTTAGTTTCGTCTGAGTCTAGACGAGAAGATGAAGAAACTCTTACTGCATCAGTAGTTAGAGCTACCGGATCACTCTCAACCGAACAGCATGTCCGAGAGTACTTCGCGGACATTCCCATAATGATTGAGATTGCTCGATGTGAATCAACCCTTAGGCATTACAACAATGAGGGTCAACCGTTGAGAGGTCATGTCGACCGTAATGACGTCGGTGTGATGCAAATCAATGAACGATACCACCTAGAGACAGCAAATCGATTAGGTATCAACATCTACACTCGTGAAGGTAATATGGCTTATGCCAGAAACCTGTATGAACGAAAAGGAGTTCAGCCTTGGTCAGCGTCATATCCATGTTGGAAGGATGTATACTATGGAAATGTAGTTGCTCAGAATCAGTAATTTACAAAAAGGAAAGTTTATAAGTAAATAAAAAAACAAGGTTAGATTAACCTTGTTTTTTATTTTTGGTACTATATATCCAATTAGTAGAGAAGATGGATAATAGGAGGAATTTGTGACTCTATTTTTTAAGGTGTAATGTCGTACAATATATCTTTTAGTATATCTAAATATACTAAAAGGGCTCAACAAAGCTACTATTTATTTTGATTATACGCATCAGTCTCTGGTTAGTATAAAATAAAATATTAGATTTGAAAAATTAATTAGAAAAAGAAAAATCTAAACTTCACACCTCTACTTATTTATAAATAACAGTACAAGAAATATGGAGTGTATTCTAAATTGTCCTTGTTTTTATTCAAAACATGGTAGGGAATCCCCCACCCTGCTTATGTATTCGAATTTTAGATTAAGAATCCTAGCCTAAAGGTGCTGTAAATCTTTGCCAAAATTCCTGAAGTTTAGACCATGCATTAGATAGGAAGTTGTTAATTATTTGAAAGACGTCAATCTCAAAACCGATCTGTAGAATCAACAGGATGATTAATATCATCAAGATTGATTTTATGAACCCACCTTGTTTGTTGTTTAGTTCTGAAAAATTCATATTACAAATATTTTAACTTTTAATTATAAAGATGGCAAGTAAGACATCGGGTCTAAATAGGCCTCTAGATCAGCAAAAGGACCACTAGCATTAGTGGCAGCACAACCAGAACCACCAGGTCTACGTTCACTGTATTTACTTATTCGAACACCTTGAGAGGCATATATTGTTAAATGAAGATGCGGACCAGTAGAAATACCAGTATTACCAGATAATCCAATTGTTTCTCCAACAGAAACTCTTTGTCCGACAGAAACTGAAATTACTGATAGGTGGGCGTATAAACTAGACAGACCGTTGTCATGTTTTACAACCACCCATTTACCCCATGCATAACAGCCTGGGTAAGCGTCTGTATTGTCAGTTCCAATAACAACACCAGAAGCTACAGACTTCACTTTTGTTCCTGTTGGAACACCAAAATCTGTTCCCGGATGAAAGTCTCTGCCATAAATATGAGGGTTAGCCTTTGCAAATTGAGTTCCACCAAATTGTTGTGTTATAACAATATTATCTAGTGGCCATTGTAAAATGCCTTTTCTAGGGCTTGGAAAAGAGTCGGGCTCAATTAAAAAATTAAGCTGTGATTCAATTTCAAGAAGCTCTTTTTCAAAAGCCTTCCTTTGTTCTTCTTTTTCTCGGATTATTCTTTGGTACTGAGATTCCTCGGCTTGTGTTTTACTTAGCAATACTTGTCTTTCATTAATAATGTACTGAATAGCTGCTCTACGACTCTCTAGGTCCCTTTGTAGGGTTATTAAACTGTTTCTGTGTTCATGTTGTTCTTCTTGTTGATGTGCTAGTTCTTGATTCAGATCCTTCAGTTTGTAAACCTGTGCTAAAACAGCGTTCTGCATATTTCTAAGGTCGATAACCTTTTGCCAGATTGCAGATAGACTTTCCTCTGCAAAGATTTGTAGTAAAAATGGAAAACTCTGTGCGTTATCTATCTGTTGGATTATATTTGAGAGTGATGATTTATAACTATCAATTCTATTCTGAGTTTTCTGCATCTCAGACTCTAGTTGTTCAATTAAATCCTGAGCATTATCAATCTGATTTTCTGCTAATCTAAGTTCTGAGTTTAGTTTGGTTCGAGTTGCGTCCATCTCTCTAATTGCACTTTGTAATGTTCTGGCTTCCTGCTGTACTCCTTGAATGATTTGTCTGTTTTGTTCGATTTCTCTTTCTAGTTGCCTAATTAAAGTGTTTCGAGATTCAATTTGTTTTTGAAGTTCTGTTGCAGTTGAGGCTTGTAGGTCGGTGTTAATTTCAAGTACAAAAAAAGCTGACAGACCTAGGACTGCTATAAATACTAAAATACTTAAATAAAAATTCTTTATCATTAGTCCTATTTAGTCAGTAAAATTACAGCGTTCTTTACTCTCTTTAAAGTCGTGTCTCTGCCAAATACCTCAGCAAGTGAAAATGGGTCTGGTGATTTTTTTTGTCCAGAAAGAGCAAAACGGAAAGGCCAAAGAACCTCACCTCTTCCCTTCTCATCTGCATATTCCCAGATAGCAGATTTAATTCTTTCATACTTAAATTCACTTTCTGAAAGATTATTTAATTTTTCTTCGATAAAGTTTAAATGTAGGATTGTTGATTCAATAGTAGAATCCTTCCAGACTATCTCTTCCTTACTAATATTTGGATCATTGAATATAAAATCAAGTTCCCCATTTTTTTGCCACTCATCAATATCACAAAAAACTGAAATTCTTTCACTAAAAAGATCTCTAACCATCTCTGCTTGGGACTCATCAATCTCCGTTGTCTTACCTAATGCTTTATAGTTTGCGTTAATTCTTTTTTGAATTTGATCTCGAAGTTCTATTTTCGAGAGATTTTTAAGGTGAGCTTTGTTAATCCAACTAAGTTTTTCTTCCGAGAAAATCGCTCCTCCTTTTTGAACCTGAGAAATGGAGAAAAACTCTATCAACTCCTGTTTACTAAAAATTTCCTGTTCGGTTCCTGGATTCCAACCCAAAAGGGCAAGATAGTTTATAACCGCATCAGGTAGGTAACCCTTATCTCTGTAGTCTAATGTTGATACTGCTCCGTGCCTTTTTGAAAGCTTCGACTTATCTGGAGCCAAAATTAATGGAATATGAGCGTATTTGGGCTCCTCAAATCCTAGAGCTCTGATAATTAGGAGTTGCCTAGGAGTGTTAGAAATGTGTTCTTCTGCTCTTATAACATGAGTGACACCCATCTCTTTATCATCAACAACTACTGTTAAATGATATAGGGGTTCATCTATGCTTCTAGCTATAATAAAATCACCTAAATCTGAAGTGTCGAATGTAACCTCACCTCTAATTAAATCATCGAAAGTAACTTTTTCGTTTGGGTTTTTGAATCTTATAACCTCACTTCTTTTATTTTCATCACCACCCGTATCTTCCTTGGATATATAAGCGTTGTCATTTTTGAGTAGTATCTCAATGTATTTTTTATATATCTCTTCACGTTCAGACTGTCTATACATTTCGTCATATTTAAGAGATAACCACTCCATCGCCTTAATAATTTCTGATTCGAACGCTGTACTAGATCTTGCTTTGTCAGTATCTTCAATTCGTAAAATAAATCGCCCGTTATGTTTTCGAGCATACAGATAATTAAATAATGCAGTTCTTGAACCCCCTATATGTAATGAGCCTGTTGGAGACGGCGCAAATCTAGTGACTACTTGTTTGTTATTTTCCATATTATTTAATTTATTATTTTTGATGTTCATCAGCAATTGAGAATATCTTTTCAGCTACCTTGCGTCCCGCACTCTCCTTGTGGAACTCTTTTGCCCCCTCCGACATTTTATCTTTTAGTTCCTGATCGTTTATAATTTTTTCTATCTGCAATGAAAGCACAGAAGCTTTTAAGTTCTGTTCCTCTAACACAATACAAGCACCTGTTTTTTCGTAAGCTAAAGCATTGTAGTACTGATGATTGGCGTGTGCGATTGAAAGTGGTATTAATATACTCGGTTTAGCCCAGGAAGCAATTTCAAAAAGAGCAGAACCTGATCTGGAGACGATTATGTCTGACAAGCTGGCAGACATACTCATACCCTTTGGATCAAGATAGTCAAAAACCTTGTACCTACTCTTAAATTCATTGTGTTCAAGCATCATCTCCGTAGCTTTCTTAACAGCTAAGTAATTATTTCTACCTGTCTGATGAATTATATAATATTTCTCTATCAGTTTACCTAAGGAATCAATCACCAAGTTATTAATTTTCTCAGCACCTTGTGATCCACCTAGAAATAAAATAACTGGAATATCATCAATTATCTGTAAATGTTCTTTTGCTCCTATCAGGGATGGTGTTTGGATCTCATTCAACATCGGACGTCCAACAACCAGGGTTTTATCTTTAGGAAAATATTTTGAAGATTCCTCAAAGGCTACCATTATTGAGTTTGCGCGTTTTCCGGTCCACAAGTTAACCCTACCTGGAACAGTGTCAGATTCATGTACAACTATTGGTATTCTAAAAAACCATCCTGCCAAAACTACAGGAAAACTTGCTGAGCCACCTTTACTAAAAATCACATCAGGATAAATTGAGAAAACATACCAAAATGACTGCATAATGCCAAGTAAAGTTTTGAATGGATCAAAAAAATTCTTTATGGAAAAATATGTCCTACGTTTTCCAGCTGAAATTTTTTGGAACTTTATACCGTTCTTTTTAAGTAGTTTAGTGTCGTATGAATTAACTGACAAAAAAAACAAGTTCATTTCTAAAACCTTATTTTCCTTCTGGATGTTCCGAAGCTCCTCAGCAACTGCAATCACTGGATAAAAATGTCCACCAGTTACTCCCCCTGTTAAAATTATATTCATAAATTATTTTTTCTTTTGATATCTTGAAATGTTAAAGATAATACCAGTCAAAGCCAAAACCATAAGTAAAGCCGAACCTCCTTGGCTGAAGAATAATAGTGTAGTACCAGAAAGAGGTAAAACCCCTATCATTCCACCTATATTCCTAAAGGATTGACCTACAATAAGTATAACAACTCCGACGGTTACAAGTCTAGCAAAAAAATCTGAGCTTCTTGATGCGATAAGTAAACCTCTGAACAATAATGCTACGAACAAAAATATAATTACTACGCTACCAACGAACCCAAACTCTTCTGCAGCAACTGAAAATATAGAGTCTCCAATTGGTTCAGGCAAAAATGTAAATTTCTGGATACTTTGTCCAAAACCTCTTCCCCACATCTCGCCAGAACCAATTGAAATCAATGATTGTTTTATTTGAAATGATGATCCCAAAATATCTAGTGATGGATTGATAAATGTTAATATTCTGTCATATATATAAGGTCTCAAAGCAATCAACCCACCCAGGACAAGCACACCGAATGAGCCTAGGATGAAAACATCTCGCCAACGAGCACCTGCAGCTATAAACATTGCTACTCCAACACCAGTTATGATAATAAAACTATCAGTATCTTTTTGTAGTAATAAAATAATACCAGCTAACGAAACTAGTATAAGTAGAGGTAACAGTCCGTACATAAACTTATCTGTCTTACCTTGAACATTAGTAAGCCAGGATGCACAGTACAGAACAAAACCAAATTTAAGAATCTCTGCTGGCTGGATAGTGGTAAAACCTAAGTCTATCCATCTTATAGCCCCACCATGACCAAAACCAATTCCTGGAACAAAAACTAAAAGCGAGGAAACTAAACCTAAAAGAAATATGTAAAGAGCAATTTTTTTCCAATGAGAGTAATGAACAAAAGAAAATAAAAGCATTAAAAACAGACCTATCAAAAGAGCTATGGATTGCGAAGTTACTGTATTAAAAAAAGATGCTCCTGTTTTATTCATCAAACCAAGAGCGGCTGATGTAAAGACAAAAAATCCAACAACTATAAGAAAAGTAACAATTATCAGTAGTGGACGATCGATCTTTCTTTTTACGGAGATCATTCGAGGAATTATAACATATCCTTAAACTTGATACTCAGCAACTAATTTATGAATAGTTATTTTAGGATTACAACCCTACTACAGCTAGGATTGTTCCAACAATTGCAAACATTGCGCTAATGATCCAAAACCTCATAACAACCTTGTATGCTGGCCAACCAATTGCTTCGAAATGATGGTGGAGAGGTGCTATTTTAAATATTTTCCTGTTAAAGAATTTTTTTGAGAAGATCTGCAAGATTGCAGAAGCTGAGGTGGCAAATAAAGGAAAAGCAATTATCGGTAAAACAGAAACCCCGTAACCTCCACCCAATGAATCAGATAAAAATGCAACAACAGTTAAGGTTAAAGTTAATGCCATCGTACCTGTCTCAGACATATAAAACCTAGCGGGAGGAATATTGAACCACAAAAAAGCGCAGATTGCTCCAACAAGCATTGTACAAAATGCTGCCAAATTTATCTGTCCAAGATAAAAGGCCATAATAGCGTATGAGGAAAATATAGCTGCAAAAACACCACCCGCTAGACCATCTAGACCGTCAATAATTCCGCCCGAATATATTGCAATAGCAACTAACGAGAATAAAGGTACAATCAACCAACCAATCTCAAGTCCCCCACCCATAACTGCCGGCAAACCTAATGTGGTTATCTCAAGCTTTTCATAAAACCACCAACCTGCCAAAATACCAAGAACACCAACAACAGAAAGTCTGTATCTAAGTGATAATCCTCCACCACCTGCTCTAACTTCCAATAGATCATCAAAAAATCCGACTGCCCCACCCAAAACTAAGGTTGATAATGGAATCCAGGTCTGACTCCTACTTAAAAAGTCTAGTTTTACCAAAAGATCCTCTGGAAAAATAACTGAGATGATCCATATACCAATAATTGTAACTGCAGCACTTATCCAAATAACCAAACCACCCATTCGTGGAGTATTTACCTCCCTCTCTTTGTGAAGAGAGTTAAAGATTTCAGCCTTCTGTCCGTTAAAAAGAGTTTTTCCGGATTTCTTCTTCCAGGCTTTGGATTTATATAATAAATTACTTAAAAAAGGAGTAAGAGTAATACCAACTCCAAACGCAAGAACAGCTGGTAAAAATATTTTTATTAGGTCAATTTCCATCCTACGATTAATTAAAGTATTTATCTATTGAATCAATTAATATATTCATATCATCGAAACGACCATTAAAAGTTGAACCAAGTACTACAACAATAACTGGTTTTCCGATAACTGGTTCATAAGCGACAGTAAGATTTCCTCCAGCCAAATCAGTAAAACCTGTTTTGGAACCTATTAACCTGGGAATATTATGGATGTTTCGATTAGTGTTATCAAAGACTCGAACATTACCGTTTAATGATGACCTTCTGATTGAAGACTCTCTGGTTGAATCAAGTAATTCAGGATGATTTTTAATAACATATTTAAAAAGTTTTAGAACATCATAAGCTGAACCGTCAGCTCCACTTAAAAACTCATTTTCATCAAGACCTGTTGTGTTAAGAAAATGAGTTTGATTCATACCAAGTTGTAGAGACCTTCGATTCATCTCTGAGACAAAAGAAATATTCCCGGAAACATGGTTTCCTGAGTTGGTGAAATTAAGGGCTCCAACAATTGAACCAGCAGCAAAAGCAGCGTCATTGTTTGATGAAGTTAGAGCACCATCAAGTATATCTAGTAGCTCCCATCTATCGTTTACAAAAAAACCACCTGATCCGTATTGATTCATGAAATCAGCCTTAATCAAAATCTCGGTTTCAGGTGATGAGTTTTCCAACGCCACCAAAGCCGTCATAACTTTTGTGATTGATGCAAGAGGTAAAGACAAATCCTCGTTAACAGAAAAAAGATTTATACCCTCTGTCATATCCCAGATTAAAACTGATTTAGCTTGAATTTTATCCTCTAGACCAGAAAAAACATCTGATCTTTCATTGTATGATTCGTTTAGGTTTAGAACCATAAAATCTTCATCCTGGATTTGTTCAACAATTTCTTTTTCTTCAGCAAAAGAAAATCCACCACCTAAGGTAATGAACATGAAAAAAACTATCAAAAAAGAAGTTGTCCCAGCAACCAGCTTTAGCTTCATTATCTCTTTTTTTATTTCTTTTTTCATAATATTATTCATTTTCTGTATCCTTTTCTTCTTTTTCATCTAATAAAAACAATGATTTTATCTTTTCTTGTATTTTATCATGTTCTGGCAGTTCGTCGACTTTTGAAATACCTAGGTAGGCTAGAAAATCAGCGCTAGGTTTGTATAGCACAGCATTATCACCTGCTAGACAGGATTCTCTTTCTATCAAACCACGCAAAGATAGACTTTTTAGTATTGTTGCAGAGTTAACTCCTCGAATATAATCAATCTCCCTTTTGCTTATAGGATTTTTATAGGTAATAACAGCTAGAGTCTCCTTGGCTGCCCTACTTAATTCTCCAGAAATCTCCTCTTGAGTTATTCTTTCAATCACATCACTAACTCGTGCATCCGTAACCAAAGTGACAGTTCCGCCATTTTGAATCAGTGTCAGACCTCTTTCCATCAATGATTTGGCTAACGACTCTACTTTGTTTTGCATTTCTTCATCACTAACAGAAAAAATTCTAGCAAGATCAGCAACAGACATTGGGTCGGCTTTAAAAAAAAGTACTGCTTCAATTTTTGATTCTAAATTCATATAGTTAAGAAATTATTTTTTTTCCAAAAGTTCAATCCTTATATCTTCCTCAAACTGAGAAGCAACTACTAACCCTTGTTTGACCAGCTCAAGCAGAGCTATAAAATGAACCACTATGTTCACTCTACTTCCGGAGTTTTCTTTGTTGTTAATGATTTCACTGAAGTTTAGGTTTATCTGTCTTTGAATTCTACCAGTTAAGTCAGAGAGAACCTCCTTCAATTTTATAACCTTCTTGACCTCAGCTTCTGGAATTGCAAAAACCTCTTTTGCTTTTTGTTTTTGATACAATTTCAGTATAGAGTCTCTTAGCGAATCAACACTCAATGAACCATCTGGTGAAAAAACAGGTTTTATACCTTTTAAGGCAGGTCTAAAGTACAGCCTTTCTGAAAGATAAAGATCTCCTAACAGCACACCTTTTTCTTTGATCAAACCGTAAACCTCGAGTCTTTTTTCCAAGGACTCAATATCTTGTTCCTCATCTTCTGAAAGTGATAAGTCTGGTAAAAGTGATCTAGACTTTACCAACATTAATGTCGACGCGATCCAGATAAAATGAGAACCTTGCCCTACTGGGAATTCTTCAAGACTTTGAATGTATTCAACGTATTCGTCTGTAACCTTAGAAAGTGAAATGTCACTAACAAAAAGTTTTCTTTTTTCAACGAGTGTTAAAAGAAGGTCAAGAGGGCCTTCAAAGGCGTCAGACTGGACATTAAAATCAGACTTAATAAAAGGCGTTGCTGTAGACATCTCTTAGATTCTAGCTTTTTTTTACCCTTACTTCAAGGACTACTATTTTGATGCTTTATTCAAAGTAATATTCTCAATAACAATATCATCCAGAGGTCTGTCTGATTCATTAGTTTCAATAATTGCAATAGCATCTACTACATCAATTCCTGAAATTACCTTACCAAATATGGTATAGGAATGTGGTAAAGGATAGTCTTCGTGCATAATAAAAAACTGACTACCTTGTGTGTTTGGACCAGAATTAGCCATAGCGACTGTACCCTTAAGATAACCCCTTTTTGCTGATTCAGTCTCTGGATTTAGCTCATCTGCAAAAGCATAACCTGGACCACCCATTCCTGTTCCTGTTGGATCACCTCCTTGAATCATAAAACCTCGAATTACACGATGAAATATAACTCCATCGTAAAACCCATCGTTGGCTAATTTTTGAAAGTTCTCTACAGTTTTTGGAGCGTCATTGGTAAAGAACTCGATCTCTATTTCACCTTTATTTGTTTTTATGGTTGCAGTCATGATATTTTCTGATGATTTTGTTTGGTATATTAGTCCGGAAATTATTAGGACTATTATCAATATTATTAATGTGATTAGTTTTTTCATTTTTAAATTTTGTTAGTAATCTGTCTTACGGACATAACTTCCCAGGTTTAGCCCAGTACTCATTATCCATCCTACGACAAAACTGTCTGTCGCCATACCAATTTAAACTCCAAACAGTATTATCTAATTGAAAGTCATACCTCTCTTCTGTAGCTCCAACAGAATCGTCGGGAAGGTTAATTAAACGAACCATTGCAATTATTTGATTATCGGTATCACCTGAATAAAATGATACTGAGTAATTAAAAAATGATTTCTTTTGCTCAATGATGTGTTCCTGTGAAAGCTCAGAGATAATTTGCTTTTGAGTGTATTCTATTGGGTCTTGGTCCTCGTTTAAAATAATCCCAACATCAATCCTTTCGTTGAAAAATTCTCTGGAAACTAACTCGACAGATTCCGAATCAAAAACAACTTCCCTGCCTTCAACATTTAACTGATAAGGTAGTTTTGACTCAAGAATCTTTTCAACCTCACTAAGTTCATTGGTAACCTCTAATTCATCTTCTGTTAGTTCAATATCTGTCTTAGAAAATTCTAGATATGTATACAGACCAAGACCTGAAATTATAAGAACCGACAACAATATAATAATATTTTTCATATAATTTTATTCCTAATAATTAACCACTTTCTGATTTTAACAGAAATCTTAAAAAATAAAAATCATATAACCTACAAAAAGAATATAAACAGCAGCTAACATATATGCTTCACGCAGAATCAATTTTTGGCTTGTTTTAATAGCTAAAAAGAAAACTAGGATCGCAATTAAAAGGAAGAATCTTCCGGCTATAGCGGCATCTAATGTAGCAACTTCAATCGGTTGAATCAGCGCTACTATTCCTAACACTAATGTTGCAGGGATAATGATGGAGCCCATAATACTACCAAGCATTAACCAGTGCTGACCTCTTCTTGAAGAACTCACTGCAAAATATGTTTGAGGTAGGGCATTTCCTAGTGCTACAATCAAAATTCCAACCAAGACAAGTGACATCCCTAAACCTTCAGCAAAGAAACTAGCTGAAACAACTATTCCCTGCGCTGCTACTACCACCAAAACTAAACCAGAAAATATCCAAAAGAAGTCCGTTTTTTTAAAATCAGTAACATTGTCGGGTTTTGCTTTAACAATATCACGAGGTTGAAAGACCATGGAATCTCTTTTTAGATATAGCCATATTATATACACAAAGAAATACATTATAAGTATTACTCCGTCTAATCTACTCAAAACACCGTTTAGAACCAGTAGTGGGGGTAAAATAGCTGCACCAACGGTAAAGAGTAAGGACATCTGAACTGTTCGGCTGTAGGCAGAAATTTCTTGCTTGGCAGAGAAAATTATTGCTAAAGCTGTGGCTACAGTTAAAGCTACAAGGTTTCCTCCCATAACATCTCCAAACGATAACTCTGGGATGTGTCTTAGTGCTGATGACACACCTACTAATAAGTTTGGTAGTGAAGCTGCTGAGGCCATCATAACAAAAGCCACAATAAACTCTTTCCAGCCAAGTTTATGAGATACTTTAATTATTCCATTAATAATCCAGTTACCGGCGTAGTATAAAATTGTACAAGAGACTAAAAATATAATTATGTGAATGAATAAATCCATAACTTTTTTATACTAACATTTTTTATATCAATGTGTACATTCGAGTTTGGTGGTGTAAAATTTATATAAAAAAAAGACCTTCTGTTTCCAGAAGGTCTCGAGATCAGACGTCACTGTCTTTTTCGTGATCTCCGCTGTTCCTGATTCTGCTCAGTTCTTTCTTGCGACTTGAGTGCATTTTCCTTATCTTTGTGAGACGAGGCTTAGCTTTTTTAGCCACATTCGATTTTATAAACATTCCATTATTTCCTGGGTACAAGTATATTCACCCCCTTTCCTTTAAGTTTATATAGCATAACTATCTTTTATTTGTATACCATACTTATTATAAATACACAAGTACAGCATAATATTATTTAAGACTGATTCACCTTTAGCGTAGTAAACAGCTAAGATAGTGAGTTATCTAGCAGTCCAACCACCATCAACCTTAACTGTCTCACCGGTTGTAAAACTAGACTCGTCTGAGGCTAAATATAGTGCTACAAAAGCTATGTCCTCTGATTTTCCAACTCTTCCTAAGGGAGTGTTGTCAGAAACCATTTTCTTGAAATTCTCATCTTCTAAGAAATCCTTTACCATATTTGTTTCTATTACACCTGGAGCGATAACGTTGACTCGAATATTAAATTCAGCCATATCTAAAGCAGCTGCCCTGGTCATCTGGGTTACTCCACCTTTACTGGCACAATACGAAAGCGTATCCTTAAATCCAACCTCTCCAGCAATGGAGCCTATGTTAATAATTGAACCACGAACCTTTTTCTCCTTCATAGATCGTCCAGCTGCTCTCATTCCATAAAAGGTACCCGAGAGATTTACTGCTATAGTCTTGTCCCAAGTACTATCATCTGTTTCTGTAAGACTACCTGAACTTGCTATTCCAGCATTATTAACCATAATATCTAACCTTCCAAATTTTTTCACAGCATGATTTACAAGTTCATTTACTTCTTCTTTATTTGAGACGTCACATTTTACAAATTCCTGACCTTTTATGTCATTGATTTCATTAATGTCTGAGTAGATAACCTTTGCACCTTCATCTACAAACAGATCTGCTATAGCCTTACCCAAGCCAGACGCTGCTCCTGTTACAATTGCTATTTTATTTTCCAATCGCATACTAAAGATATGATTATTAATATTTTAAAATTATAACAGTTATTATGTGATATCTAAAGTAAGTTTTTTGTTTAGAGAACTAAACATGATATAATTTTATAATTAAAAGTTTATTTATTTAACAATAATCAATTTATGAGTACAAGCAAAATCTTAGTATTTATCGGGGGCTCAATTATTCTTCTTGCTGTAATTCTTAGTTTTTACCCAGCTACCGAAATAGAGAACGAGAACAATAGAGAAAATGGTCCTGGACTAGTCTCGATTGATTATTTCTGGTCACCTTCTTGCCCTTACTGCAGAAGGCAAAATGAATTTTGGGAGACATTTTTAGACAAATACCCAGATGTTTCTCTTAATCGATATCTTGTTGATAATCCTAAAAACCTAGATATATTTAAGGAAAAAATCCGAGATGCTGGAGCTTCTAGATATGGTGGAGCGGTACCTATGACATTTATCGGTGATAAATTTTTTGCAGGATTTGATAGTGCTGAAGGAGTTGGGCGTCAAATTGAGGACGCAGTGATCCTAGAGCTTAATAAAATTCAAAATGAAGAAGATACTACAGAATAAGATAATTAATATAGGCTTCGTATTTTTTTCACTCCTGTTTTTACTACCAATTCCGGTTGTGGCAGGTGTCGTTGATCAAATGTCGGGATATTCCCTGCACGTCCTATCTGTAGTTTTAGGTAGTGTTGATGGATTCAATGTCTGTTCACTAGGTGCTTTGGTTTTAATAATCTCATTAGTACTGGTCTTTAAATCCCGTAAACTTATTTTAATTGCTGGAATGTCATTTATTTTAACAACAGTAATTGTTTACGGTATTTTGATCGCTATCTGGCATCAAATCTTTTTTTACATCACACCATATCAATCAATATTTGAGTTATTTTTAGGTTCTGTTGCTCTTATAGGTGGACTTTATTTCACAAAGGTCTTTATTGATTCAATCAGATTTGGCCCAACTTGTGGTACTCAAGGATCTACAGCCATAAACTGGGCTGTCAGGAAGATTGAGCAGAAGTTCAAGAAAGGAGGTTACTGGGCTATATTTACTGGAGCTGTTCTGTTTGCCTCTGTGGTTGCAATAGTTGAGTTCCCTTGTTCAGCCGCACTACCACTTACTTTTGTTGGAATTTTAGCTGATGCAAATATTTCAATCACACTTTTTGCTCTCTACACTGGTATATATCTGCTAGCATATATGTTAATCGAGATTCTAGTTTTTTTAGTAGCTTTTTTCACGAAAAAATTGTGGATTGCTTCACCGAAAGCAATTATCGTATCGAGTGCACTTGCGGCTATTATCTTATTTATAATTGCAGCTCAGTATCTGTTTGGTTTTGTTATAATCAGCTTACATTAATAAAACAAAAATAATACAATAATGCGTAGCTATAAAAAAATTCATTTAATATTGTTGGTTTTATTAGTAGGCTCTATTTCACTACTTTCAGTAACACTAAAAACTAATGTTGGACTAAACTTCTTTCCGGCAAATATTTTAGGTATCACTATAACAACAGAAGACTTATTGGTCCGTTACAACTCTCCGAGTGAAAAACTGAAAATCTTGTTGGTCCCCGGACACGATAATAAATATAACGGGGCAGTCTATAGAGGTTTAAAGGAGTCAGATATTAACATCGATCTTTCAAAACATCTCTTTTACTACCTTTCTAAGGATCAAAACATTGATGTCCAGACAGTTCGTAATTTTAACGATGGAAACTATACTGATGAGATGAATTCGTTCTTTAAAAATAAACGAGATGAAATAATTAATTTTCAAAAAGAAAGACGTCATGTAACACAAACCTTGTTGAGAGTAAATGAACTTAAACATAATGTTACTATAGAACATCAAACTGCTTTGCCTGAAATAGCCCATCGACTTTATGGTATTAATCTTTGGGCAAATCAAAATCAAATAGATCTATCATTACACATCCATTTTAATGATAACGCTGGACGAAGATGGTCTCAGCCAGGAAAGTATTCTGGTTTTTCAATTTATGTACCAGAAAAACAGTTTCCCAACGCAAAAGCAAGTACTGAAATTGCAGAGCACATTTTTAATGACATCAAAAAAATAAATCCACGCTCCAATTTTCCATTAGAAAAAGATGGTGTCATTGAAGCTCAGGAGCTAATCGCTCTTGGTTCAAATGCTTCTCAAAAAGGTGGTTCGATCTTGATTGAGTATGGTTATATTTATGAATATCGTTTTCAGGATCCAGAGATTCGTGAACTGTTAGTACACGAGTTAGCTTTTCAAACCTATCGCTCAATCAAAAAATACTTTAGTAATTCTGATGAATTACCAAGAACAACATTTTTACCGTTTCTGTTTTCAGAGACTCTTAGATCGGGCGACAAAGGACATGCTGTTCTCTCCCTGCAAACTGCCCTTCTCATGGAAGGTTTATATCCGCCACAAAATAAAAATCTAAACGACTGCCCTATCACTGGATATTTTGGTTCATGTACTGAGGTTGCAGTCGATCAGTTTCAAGAAAAATATCGTTTAGATATACTGGAGCCGTTAGGACTTTCCTCTGTAACTGGTATAGTTGGTCCCAGCACTATTGATAAACTCAATATGCTATACTACTATCAGATTCAATAAATAGTTTACTCATTAGATAATTTATACTATATGGAAAAAATACCAAACGTAGAAGAAAATAGTTCTACCAGGGAAGCTGAAGTTGTTTTGGCTGACTTTCAGTTGATGTTTGAGAAAAACCCAGATTCATTACAAGTATCAGATGTAATGAAAAGACTTGATAGGACTAAAAATTTTGAGATTGATAAATCATATACCGATAATTTATCAATGCTTTACACAGTTGGGTTTGCAAGGCCTGATCTACTAGGTGTTATGGAAGAAACTGTTGGTGAGCATCTAGATGACACACAGATACGTTTTCTAAGGGCAGGCGCAGATAATGCAAACTAATAAAACATATCATCTTATACAGATGATATGTAATTAGTATTTTATTTTGAAAGAAGTGAGTCAATCCTGTTTATTTCTCTTGGAAACAAGGTTGCTTTTTTTACATTGTCCAAGTCTAAAAATTTCTGAGTTAATCTCTCTAGTCCCATTCCCCATCCTCCATGAGGTGGCATGCCGTACTTGAATGCTTGTAGGTAGAAAGAAAAACTTTTTGGATCTAAACCTTTTTCTTTGATTTTATCCACAAGCTGGTCATGATTATTTATTCTTTGACCACCAGTAGTAATCTCTACTCCACGACAAAGCAAGTCAAAACTTTTAGTAAAACTTAAATCATCTTCATCCTCGTACGTATAGAATGGTCTTTTTGATACTGGATAATGTGTAACCGCAACAAAGTCTGAACCGAATTTTTCTAATGCGTATTTACAGATCCATCTTTCGTGAGATGGCTCAAGGTCTGGTTCTCCTGTACAGTCCTCCCCTGTTTCTTTTTTTATCAATTCCTGAACCTCTCTAAGTTTCATAACAGGTATATCCTGCGGTAGTTTTGGTAAAGTTGTGTTTAGAACTTTGAGTTCATCTTGACACTTATCTGCAACATGACTCAAAATAGAACGAATAGTTTTGATTAACTCGATCAAAACATCGTTATGGTCCTTAATAAATCCTAACTCAGCATCAAGACTTGTGTATTCATTTATATGTCTTGTTGTACTGTGCTTTTCTGCTCTAAAGACTGTTGATGTTGTAAACACCTTCTCATAAACTCCCACCATAATTTGTTTGTAAAGTTGTGGACTTGTGGCCAGGAAGGCTGTTTTATCATTAAAATAATCAACTTTAAAAACATTACCTCCACCCTCAGCATCATCCCCGACTAGTTTTGGTGATTGATACTCAATAAAACTACGATCTGCTAATGTTCTTCTGTACTCACCTACAATCTCAGACTGAACCTTAAAAATCGCTCTGGTTTTTTCGGAACGAAGAGTAAACGGCATATTATCTAAATAAGTGTCGATATTTACTTCAACATCCTTTTCAAATGGTAATTCATCAGCTTCTGAAACAACTTCCACACCTAGAATCTCAAGTTCTATGTCACCATTGAGGATCTCGGCGTTGATCATTTTTTCGGGCCTACGATTTACTTTAGCCTTAATTTCGACAACCCACTCTGGTCTTAGTTTTTCAGCAGTTGATAAGATATCCTTCTTATCAGGCAAGACAACAGCCTGGACAATCCCAGACCCGTCCCTTATATCTAGGAAAATTAATTTACCGTGATCTCTACGAACATTTATCCAACCAGCAACAAGTACTTCACTGTCGATATATTCCTTTAAATTTTTTATCAATACTCTGTTTTGCATTTTAATAATATTAAAAACCCGATAAACCGACTTTCTTCTTAACATCTAACATTTTCTTTGACACCTTTTCTCGAACCACTACACCATTTTCTTTGATAGATTTAAATATCTCGCTTTTATTCTCTTCAAGGCCTCTTCTGCGTTCACGAATTGGCTCACAAAATTCTTTAATCGATTCTATAAGTATTTCTTTTGATTTTTTGTAACCCAGTCCTCCTTCTTTGTATCCTTTTTCAATCTCTACAAAAATATCCTGAGGTGTGAAGAATGAATGTAGTTGATACAGTACATCACCTTCTGTTTTCTTCGGTTCCTCAATTGGAGTCGAGTCAGTCGAGATAGACATCACAGCTTTTTCGATAACTTCGTCTGAGGCATTTAATGGAATTGTGTTGCCATAACTTTTACTCATTTTTTTACCGTCAGTTCCTAATACCGTACCTTTGTCTTCTAAAATTAAAGGTTTAGGAACCACAAAAGTCTCTCCGAACAAACGATTAAATTTTGAGGCAATATCACGAGCATACTCAACATGCTGTTTTTGATCAGTACCCACAGGCACAATCTCAGCATCATGAATCAGGATATCAGCTGCCATCAAGATAGGATAATCAAAAGTTCCAACTGTAACCTCCTTGTTTTTGCTCTCAGCGTCTTTGTATGCATGCGCTCTGGAAAGATACGGAACAGAGGTGATACAATTAAAAATCCAGCACAGCTCAGTTACTTCAGGAACATCTGATTGTTTAAATAGTGTAACTTTCTCTGTATCAAGTCCAACCGCCAAATAGTCTAATATAATATTTTCAGTGTTCTTTTCTATTTTTTCAGGGTTTTGGACTGTGGTTAGGGCGTGAAAATCAGCCACAAAGATGTATGAGTCGTATTTATCTTGTAGGTCAAGAAACTGACTCATGGCCCCAATATATGAACCAAGATGGGTCTCTCCGGTTGGTTTTATACCTGAAACTAAAATTGACATTTCATCATTATAACAGATTTTCATTATATTCACATATCTCTCTATGGTTATAATTTTTAAAGTAGAACATCATATTTGTAATAAGTTTGAGTAAAAAACTACGGACAGTAATCCGTAGTTAATTTTATATTCAGGAAATCTAGAAGCACTCTACTAAAATATTTAATTTTCTAGTTCTCTTCCTGTTTCCTTTTATAAGACGCTTTATTTTGATATCAGTTCTTGTAACACGAACCCTGATCACACCCTGATCATAACTTGGGATATCAAGCACTCTACCAATCTTAGGAACTAGAAAATTATCAGGGAGATATACTTTTTTTCGGCCTCGATAATTATCTTCCTGTTTTTTTTCTTCACTAATGCAACCTTTACTAACCGTGACATATGGTAGGTTGAGGGTTTTGGTTTCAGGTACCTTTAGCCCCTTTTTGACTAACCTTTTTTTGGTTCTTTAAATGATCCTATTTATATATTTCACAAAATTTATTTTTTTGCAAAATTTAAATCCCTTCCTTTTTTAACTCCTCAATTATTTTCCTAGCTGTTCTTGAAATTTTCTGAGGTAACTCAATTTTTAGACGCACCAATAGATCCCCTCGATTTTGACCATTATTAAACGGTACACCCTTACCTTTTACCCTCAACATCTCACCAAACTTTGTTCCAGAAGGAATTTTTAGTGATATTTCGCCATCAAGTGTTTTTACTGTATATGTAGAACCTAAAAGTGCATCAGAAAGTTTTATGTTGAGATCCATTATTAGATTACTCCC
>SKHG01000037.1 GCA_007117035.1 Candidatus Campbelliibacteriota bacterium | reverse complement strand
CGCCTATGGAAGAGATCAATAAGATGGCGCGAAATTTTGAGCTTCTTGCACTTCCCTACATGGAAGCATTCGATTACTTTGAGGCAGATATTTCCGAGTTTTTTGGAGCCAGGCTGATGTTTTACATTAAAGATGATTACCTGTTCCGACCGGAGCCCTATCAGTACTATGCAGAGGCAAGATATTTGGCAACTCAAACCGGGAATTCGGGCATTTCGGTATCCGGCCTGGGGGATGGATTTAGTACAGGTTTTGGCGGGGGTATGTCGGGGCAGAGGGTAACCCTGCGTGGGTTTTCGTATGAAGAACTGCTGCTTCTGGCTGAAGATATAGCTGCGCGAATGAAACGAAACCCCAGGGTGCAAGAGGTTGACATTCACTCCACCGGCTGGATGCGAAACGACATGTTTCAATATGTACTGAGTTTAGATGATGAACGCTTAGCCATGAAAGGTCTCGACCGCCGGGCTGTGCTCGATGCCATTCAGCTTGATGCCAATCCCGAAAATATTCGCGGACAGGTAGAACTTGATGGAGAGCGGTTCTACTTAATCGGCAGTAATCAGGCTCAAACCGGTTATGAAGAGGAGTTTGTGCATCGTGCAAGAAAATCGGGCGAGCAGCTTTTTACCGTGAGTGATGTTGCAAGCCTTACGCGCGAACCAACCATGCCGCAAATTATCCGGGAAGATCAATCATACCGGCGAGTTGTAACTGTTGATTTTCTGGGCCCGCCCCGGCTGGCAAGTAACTATATTGAATCGGTGTTAGATGAGGTACCGGTACCTGTTGGTGCCTCCATTCAGTTTGGTGGTGGTTTCTTTTCGTGGGGGCAATCCGATCAGTTAGATAACTATCTGCTGCTGCTTTTCTTAACCATATTGAGTGTATGGATGATCGTATCGGCGCTGCTGGAAAGTTGGCGCGACCCGCTTGTAGTGATACTCGCCATCCCGCTCAGCCTCATCGGGGTGATGGCAGGCGCGCTTTGGCACGATATTAATTTTGATCAGGGCGCTATTGCAGGAACCCTGCTCGCCGTGGGAGTAGTGGTGAACAACTCCATCCTGCTTATCCATGAAAAACAGCGCTGCCGTGGGCTTGGCATACACGGGCTGCGGAGCTGGGTGCAGGTGTACCGCAACAAGATGCGCACGGTGATGATCACCTCCCTGACAACGATGGGCGGCCTGCTGCCCTTAATCATATTCGGTTCCAACGAATTTTGGACAGACCTGGCCATTGTGGTTATCTGGGGGCTGGGCACGAGTTTAACACTGATCTTGCTGCTGATGGGGATCTGGGAGAGGGATCGTCTTGAGTTCTGAGATATTCCCCCCTAAAAAGGGGGCAGGGGGGTGTTAAATCAGGCTTTTGAATCGACCAGAAGCACCTCTCTACATTTAATGTTATTGAATAATCCGCTGTTCGGAGTTCTCATTGCGGTGAGAAATTTCAACTGTAAATTGCCCCTTAGTTTCTGTTTCTAAATAACATAAATAAAAATAATTTGTAACACTTCGCTTTCTCATGCATCCTTATAATATAGAACGTTCAAAAACAGGGCGTTTACCCTGTATAAAAGAGAACAAGAACACAAACAGATCATCATGAATAATGAGAAAGCGCGGAGAAACGAGAAAAACCCTAACCAACCAACCAACCAACCAACCAACCAACACTCTAACTTTACTGGAAGCGTACAGTCTGCTAAGCAGAAGTGAGTCGAAGGTGCTTCAGAAAATAGCTGAAGGGAAAACCAATAAGCAGATTGCCTCTGAGCTTTTCAGAAGACAAATCATGCTGGAAAATCATCATTTAAATGTTACAGAGACGGGAGAGGTAGAGCCTTCTCATATGAGGCAAACTGCACTTTTTGCTTTGAATATTTTGAAAAGGGATTTAAGAGAAATTTGCAGTGTTGGAGAATGGGCAAAAAGAGCGGGGTGTACTCCCTGCTGGCTGGGCCAGTGCCTGAAGGAATGGTTTGCGATGGGTGCCGGGGAGATGCTCCGTGCTGATAGGTGTAACCGGATTTGTTCCGTGATTCGAGAAAACCCGCAGTTTCGTGCAGACCGGGTGGCGGACCTTGTGAACCGCAAGTGGAACGGAAGGCATCTCAGCGATTTTTTGCGGAGAAATTACAAAACCAACTTTACGAATCTTAAAGCTGCGTTGATGAAAGATGAGACAGAAACCTCATATAATAAATAAGATGAGTTTATAAAATGCGGACAAAGTTTCGATTTTGCGGACAAATTACCCTTGATACAAACATTGTTGTTGGGTTATTTGGAAGGGAATCGCCTGTAGGGTATGTATTTTTCAGGCTTTTATACTTAACCAAAAACAATCAATTATTTCAATATGGAAAATGTAAAAAAGAAGATTTTGATCTTGTTTTCATCGTGTGCGTTTATGGCGTTAATGATGGTTAATTTGAGTGTGTCGATGGAAGTCGACAATTCAAAATCATTCACAAGTCTAAATCAATTAGAAGTAATAGCAACTGCAAATGCTGCGACAGAAGATCCATGGGGCTCTGATTGTCATGGAGGATATTGCGTTCAAATATGTTATTACCCTTTATGGACATATTGTACAGCAATGGATTGTGGGTCAGGAACCCAGATGTGTTACACAACCAGTGGTTTCCCTACTCCTTGGTAATTATTTTTATAACAATATCAGCATTCTATTTTCATGGTTCATAATGGGATGCTGAATCATTTATCCGTATGGGGTGGCGAAAGTATTAATATGGTAATGAATTACTTTACTGCCATCAACTTTTTTTTATTCAAGAAATAAAACTTGTAATTAAGACATCAATTTATTATGAAGTTAAATAAAGTTATAACAGTAATTATTATAGCTTTTATTCTTATTGGAGGTTATATCCATTTTCAACCTGGATATGAAACTAAAAGATTAGTGGATCAAATGAACAAGTCTCTTTTGTCTGAAGCAAATGTCTTCGATCGGCAAATCAAAAGAAAGGAAATTCAAAAAAACAAAAAATTTACTGACAATGAAATTATAAAAATACCAGGACTTACCCGAATATCTGATGAATCAATTTTTATTTCAGATTTCACAGATTTTTCTATTTACCATTACAGCTATGATGGAAATCTGATCAGAAAGATTGAGACAGGCAGGGGGAGTGGACCAGGCGAAATACGGCAATTGATGGATTTTGATATTTCAAATGATATTATTTGGTTAGTGGATAGTGAATTGTTTCGTGTGAGTTCCTTTAACCTCAATACCGGAGAATACATCAATAGTTTCTCTGTTGAAAAAAGACCAGTCAGATTAACTACTTTGAAAAACAGTCTTATAATTCAATGGTACGGCTCGGAAAAACTTTTTTCCAGTTTTGATTTTGAAGGAAATGAAATTAAATATTTTGGTGAATTGACTGAAAATCAACTCGAGAATCCACTCTCATTTGATGGACAACTAACCTCTAATAGGAACGATATATTTGTTTATGTGCCGGCATATGCAAGCTTCATTTTTGTTTATAATGAAAACGGTGAATTATTACACATGATCGATACACCGGATGATTTAAGTTTTCCAAAAGCTTTTCGTGATGGAAATATATCCCGACCGCCGAATATTAAACACAGTTATACAATGGTAGACTCATTCATTTCGGGGAGTACTCTTTCCGTATATACAGCAAGGTCTAATTTAGAAGATAGTCCGGAGTACATTGCTAAAAAACCCTTTGCCTTAATTGACATTTACGATCTTGAAAAAGGAATGTATGTACGATCTATCGAACTTCCTGTTGTTCAAGAAAAAGGCATGCCCTTTCTTTATCAAACTGGTAAGTACGATTTAAAGCGACAATATTTTTTTACAACAACTGCTTATGAAGGCAATACTTTAAAGATTGAATTTTAAAAAATTTCTTTAATGATGATGAGTAATGATTATTAATCATTAATAAAATGAATACGGCATTTCTTTCAGAGACTGTTTAAAAAAAATATTATCGAACTAAGCAATCTTATCCTTGGAGAAATAATTGAGTAATTCTTAAAAATGATTTTCAAACCGGCTGATATCTTTTTTGGATTATATCTTCTTGGCATTTTCTTGTTGCTTGGGCTGCTTTCGCTTGTAGTTTCTGGAGCGATAATAAACCCAACCCAAACCCCTAAAACATTTGTTTTTCTATATGGTGGAGTTACCATCGGAATTTTGTTCACACTTTACTACGTGTGCCGAAAAAACGATGGTCAATTTTACATTACCTCAATAGATATTATTGCAGGTTTATTGATTGTTTCCATACTTGTTAACCGCTATTTCTTGCAGGAAATGGCCGGATTCTCTTTCCGTTTTTATGAGCTGATTGGGCTGGTTTTGCTTTATATCATAATCCGCCAAACCGAATCTAAATATATTCCCTGGCTTTTCCTTGCAGTTACAGTGGGTGGTCTGCTCCAGGCTGTTTATGGCAACCTGCAATTATATGGATACTTTTCTTCTTTACACAGGGATTTTAATATCACGGGCGGTTTTTTTAACCCCGGCCCTTATGCGGGTTACCTTGCGTCGGTTTTTCCTGTTGCCCTGGGTTTATGGTTATATCGAGCCCGGCTTTTGCACGGTGAAGCCCGGGATGGACTGGAAATAAAACCTTTCTTTTTTGGCAGTTACTCTTTATGGGTCTATACCGGCATCGTTGCGGGTGCAACCATTTTGCTGGTGCTGCCCGCCGCCCAGTCCCGTTCCGGTCTGCTGGCCGTGGCTGCCGGTTCTGCCTATCTTCTGTATCGCCGGTATGGCGGGGTCGAATGGCTGTCCCTGCAATTGAATACTCCGCTCAAAAAACTGGTTTCCGTTTCACTTGCCGTAGTTATTCTCGCCGGAACGTTTGCCGGTTTTTATCTCATCAAACAAGATTCTGCCGACGGCCGTATGCTGATCTGGAAAGCCACGGCGCTGCTTATCCAGGAGCAACCGGTAACCGGCCATGGTTTCGACCGCTTCCAGGCCGGTTATATGAATGCGCAGGCGGCCTATTTTATGAACCATCCCGGCGACCCTGCCGCACCGCTTGCTGCAGACAACAGGTACGCGTTTAATGAATTTCTTCAGTTTGCTGCAGAACAGGGGGTTATTGGCCTTGCGTTACTCTTTCTTGTGGGTATACTCATTATTCGGACAAAGGGCCAATCCAATTCCATTTGGTTGATTATATCCAAAGCAGGTATCCTTGCCACAGTAGTATTCGGCCTTTTTTCTTATCCGGCACAAATCCTGCCGATTAAACTGAACCTGGTTCTTTTTTTGGCAGTGATTGCTTCATTTGGAAATCCGATTCGTATCCGGGCCATATCTATTCCGGAGAAAGTCAAACCCTGGCTGAAAGGGAGTCTGTTGGTGGTTGTATTGGCAGGTGCCATAGCCGGTACGCTTCACCTGAATGAGCTTCGGAATGCCTCCAAAACATGGAAACTGGGCCTTGATTTATACAACAGCGGGAATATTGAGCAGTCTATATTGGCCTATGAACGTGTTGAACCGGTGTTTAACCGAAAAGGGGATTTCCTGATGAACTACGGGAAAGCCCTCTCAATAGCGGGTGACCACGAAAAAGCGATTCAGGTTTTGAATAAAGCAGAAAACCATCTCAACAATACCATTATCCAAACTGCTCTTGGAGACAGCTACAAGGCTCTGGAACGTTTTGATAAAGCCGAACAAGCCTACCTGCTTGCCGGCCACATGCTGCCCGACCGTTTTTACCCGAAATACCTGCTGGCAACCCTCTATGAAGAAACCGGCCGGTGGGACAAGGCAGTTTCCCTGGCCATGGAACTGGTGAGCAAGGAACCGAAAGTAGAATCCACAGCAGTTCGCGAAATCAAGCACGAGATGGCGTTGCTGCTGGAGCGTGCTGGTGAGAGGGGAGTGGCTGATTAAAAGTGAGAAGTGAAAAGGCAAAAGTCAAAAGTGATTGGAATGGTTATGTGATACATGAGATATGAAACATCCATTTGCTAACATATTAAAGAGGCTTCGGTTTGGAATTCCCGGGTTTGTTTGCTTCGTGCTGATTTTGGGGTGTTCACCTTCTTACGAAGGCATACCGGAGCAGGTGGCTTCTAACTTAAAAACTATGCAGTATGGTGGCGCCTGGCTGAATTCGATTCGGGCCTATCAACAGGAGGAAGATACCCTGAAACTGAAAAGCCTGTACTTTTTACTTGAGCAGATGGACAGCCATTATACCCTTTCCCGGCAGCCTCAATCCGGTGATGTTCTTGTGGAATGGGATACAGAAACCCTTCATCCGGATGATGTGATCCCTCACATTGATCAGATTGCTGAGATTGTACGGACTCCTCTCCAACAGGGCAAGATCGATTTCGATATCTATCTTGAGTATATTCTCCCTTACCGCATTGCCTGGGAGCCGGTTACATCCTGGCTTGCCCGGGCCAGGGAACAATATGCCTGGGTGGCAGACAGCACAACATCCGAATTTTCGATTGAAAACATGGTAAACATATGCAGTATGGTAAATGATGATATGGGCGAAGGATTCCGGTTTGGAACGTCTCCTTTGAATGCCCGTATGGCTTCATGGGATCAATTGCTGGAAGATAAAACAGGAGACTGTTATACCATGACACACCTGGTGACCTATCCGCTGAGGGCGCTTGGGCTGCCTGTAACTGTTGACTTTATTTCAACCTGGGGGAATGTAAATGGAGGAGGGCATGCCTGGAATGCGTTGATCACGGGGCAAGGAAAACAAATACCGTTTATGGGTTGTGAAACCAATCCGCCGGACTATGAGCCTTTTGGTATATCATCAGAAAAAAGATTTCCTGCCAAAATCTTTCGAAAAGTATTCTCGTCAAATCCAAAAAGCCTGCCTTATCACAACCGTATAAAGCAAGGAGACCCGGCACCCGTTTATCTTCTGGACGATAACAAGATCGATGTGACAGGCCAATATCTCGAGACTGCCACGGTGAGACTGGTTGCAAATCAGCTCAGAGAATCCAATCAGCTTGTATACCTGGCTACATTCTCAAATGGAAACTGGAAACCTGTATTTTGGTCTGAACAAGCCGAAACGGAATATATTTTTAAAGATATGGCTGCCGGCTTGCTTTATCTTCCCGTCTCATACGTAGCGGCCAACCAAACAAAACCTATTG
>SKHG01000048.1 GCA_007117035.1 Candidatus Campbelliibacteriota bacterium | reverse complement strand
TCAGACTCGTAGGAAAAGTGCAGGCATATTCCCGCCCTTTGTACTCCACGGCCATTCGTAGCGGCCCTACCACCTTGACCTCGGGGTCGCGATAGAACGAACCCAGAGGCTTATCAAAAACGGGCTGAGTTTCCATCAGTATGCCGTGTAGATTGCGTAGAAAAAGGCGAACACGAGAAGAAGCATGATCAGTTCAAAGAGTTTATTCATGCAGTTACCTCCGTTGTGTGAGTGAAACTGATTGCAATATCTCCCGACAGAAACGCGGGGTCAACCGGTAGCAGTCTGGGCTTTCTCGTAGCGCATGTCCCACGACATATCGGCCAGCGTCTTACGCAACGCGCCTATATTAAGTAGCCGCCCGTCCCGTTGCAGAAAATGCTGATAGCGGTACTCACCCTCATCGACATACAGCGCCTGTTGCAAGCTGTACACACGACCCTTGTAGGTGAACCGCAATTCCTTCTTATAGGGCTCATGATACCGCTCCCGCAGTTCTGCGCGGGAAACGAACTCTTCCAGTGCGCCCTTTAGCCTACTTGCTTCAGTGTCCATGCTTGTTCTCCCGTGTGTGAGTGAGTACGAACTATACCGCGCCAGCGTTAAATCGCCAAGTAGCGCCAGCAGCACTACCCATGCAGCGACCGTGGCCAAACCCAGTGAACTGAATTGCACGGACGCGCCGAACGGCACCAGCACCAGCACTAGCACAACCGCGCCACCACGCACAAAGAGCAGTGAGGTCGGCCTGTGCCCAGAGGAGGGGGTGTTCATTTTTCAGCACCACCAGAAAATTTTGCAGTGAGGGGCCGCCATGCCCACATGAGGGGGTATCGATCATTGCATCTTCTCTGGATAGCAAGGTCGATGAAGCGCACCGTTGTAGACGCATTTGAGTATGACGGCTGAGCCGCCCTTCCATTTTTTCCATCGCTCAGCCAGCTTCACAGACGAGATGTAGTTTGGCTTGAGCGTAGACCCCATGGATCGTCCTACTTTAGAGAAGACGAGCACGGAGTACATGCCGGGGTCATACTTGTGCATCGGAGTTTTTTTGCCATCGGCAGCCATCGCATTCTGGGTCCTTGTCTGAGAAGTCATGCCCGCACTGGAGATCGAGCCATTGGGTTTCTATCGGCACCATGTTCCTGCGCTGATCATCCGTCCATCCTGACTGGACCCGCATACCGGTGCGCCGTGGGTCTTCTGGGTGGTTATGGCAGCCGTAAGGCATATCTATTTCGGCTCCGTAGCGTCAAGAATTTGTGCAGCCTTTTGCTGCACCTCACTGATGCAACTACATTCCCGAAACCAGCATCCTCCTGCCATGTTTTCTTCTGGAGTCTCGTACGCTCCGCGTCCGCATCCCCCGCCGCCGAAGCACTGCGCGGATCTGTAACACTCTGCGGGCTCGCCCTCTTCGAAAAGATCAAGCAGTACCTGCCGCATCTCTGGTGCCCGTAGAGCCTCTAGGCGAGAGATTTCCAAAGTCATGTTATCGTATTCCTCTTGCGGAATCGTTACCCACTTCATCTATGATAGTCCCGTATGCCCGAAGCCGCCTTCGCCGCGTACGGTTGCATCAAGCTCGTCTACCCAAATGGGATCAAGGTGCTCATAGCGTTGAATGACCATCTGGGCAATGCGCTCGCCGCGATTGATGAAGACAAACTCGGTACCGTCATTGTGCAGTACTATTCCTACCTCGCCTCGGTAATCCGCATCGATCAACCCGGCAAGCCTGTCGATACCGTGCTTGACAGCCCAGCCCGAGCGCGGCCAGATGAACCCGGCCATACCGCAGGGGACCTCCATGGCCAAGCCTGTGGGGATCACCGCCCGCGTATGGGGCGGCAGCCCGCAGTCGATAAGACCATACAAGTCCAAGCCTGCCGCGTTATCTGTAGCGCGAGTCGGCAGCTTAGCGTCAGGGGAAAGGCGCTTGATCTTTAGCATGGTTGCGAGCGGCATCATACAATTCCTCATTTTGCAATTGATTTCAATTTGGACCAGCTTTGCAGGGCTTTGGGGGTCATGCAGTGTGGGCCGCTCGACCAGTAGCTACGGTGCTTGCTTGCGGCTAGATGTGCGTTGTCCCCTTTAGGGCGCGTGTGTTTCAGTTTCTCGATGGACTGCTCGGCCTTGATGCTGCCGTCCTCCTCAAGAACGAGAAGGCCGCGAGCGGCCCACCGCGAGACCGTAGGGGCGGACACGCCCATCAACTGGGCGAAGTCCTTTTGCATCATCCCCAATGGGTTTCGATTAAACGCAGGATTGCCCTGCTTGTTGCTGACTGTGCGTCTACCTTCGCTAGACCGATTAGGTAGGATCTCGCTTTGCTTTCTGGCCACTTGTGAATCCTGTCTTTTGCCAACTTCATGACCTTGGGATTGACCGTTCGGGTCCGCTGTCGTTGAGTTAGCACCTTTCGCTTTCGGGGTACCAGACGAGGCTCTACCATTAGTGTTGAGCCAGCGATGGCCGATAAACCCCTTGGATTTGCTTTGCATGTTCGAGTACATCCTCCATACGCACACCCATGCTATCGAACGCGCTCTGTGTGTCCGCCAAGAACTCCTGCATCAGCGGCCCTTCCATGCCCCCATTCTTCATGGCCTGAATGGCATAGACGCGGCCCGCCAAGGACACATGAAACGCAGCGGTGACCATGAGGTTGATCACATTCGCGTGATGCTCCTCAGGAATTACATCAAGCAAATCGTCCTGCTTGAACAGTTCCAAAAAGGTGCTGAACTGCCGTTCAAAAAGTGTCTGCACTTCGTTATCCATGCTGTGCCTCCGTTGACTATGGCTGAGTATCTACTATAACAAAACCTTCGTAGCGTGTCAAGTCCTAGTGTCGAAGTCGAAACGGTCACCAAGATCCATGCGGTCGTTTGCCTGATCCTCGTCTGCCGCCTCGTTGCCGTCTAGCACAAACAAGCGCGAACGCTTGAGCATGGAATTGTATGATCCACATATCGCATCGAGCCCGTCCTTGGTGGAGTTCGGTGGGTGATCCACCTTGTCCTTCTTCTCGTCGTACTCGATAGTGGTCATTTCCTCAACAATGACCGGCTGAGAATACCCGCGCACGGTCTCGTCGTAAAGTGCAGTTCTGAACGCCTTGTACGGAGCCGAAGTCTTGTCTACGGAAAACCGCCCGGACTTCATTCCCGACTTGCGCCAAGCCTGAATACTCTCTGCACTCATGTAGCCGTCATAGGTGACCGCCTTGATGTTGTACCCGTACCGGCGCAGGTTCTGGACCCAGACTCGGACTTCCGCAATGTCGATCTCGGTGAACTTGTCGGGCCGTATGGTGCAGGCAAGCTCAACGGTCCCCATCGGCAACTGCTCAACGATGCCATTGTGTCGCGTCACTCCAACGAAGCCATCGAAGCGGGTCATGGCGATGCCGCAGCTATCCTGATTCAGGCTCAAGTCAATGTGGACATACCGGGGCCGCCTCGGCATCAGCGCCTTGTGCCCCTTCTTGACCATGGGCATACCGTCTACGCCCAGAATCACGTTGTCCTTGACCAAGAACGATTCCAGACCAATCTCGTCGCCTTGCTCGAAGAAACGGGCTATCTTGTCTCTTCGCTTAAAGAACGGAGATATGCCTCCAGAGACGTTCTTACCACATACATCACGGAGAGCGCCCAGAGGGTCATCCCTAAAATCGTCCCAATACTCAATCGGTACATTGATCACCTCCGAAACAAAATCAGGAACCTTCTCCTCGTCCTTGTAGACCGCGATCTCGCCAGTGGTTTCGTTGACCACCGCTACCTTGAACGTCTTGCCCGAGAAGTTGTCGGGGGGCACAACCTCGAAGCGCATCTTGTGATACACAAAGAACGCGTTCTTGTTCTCCTCTTCCCTTGCTACTTCCTCGCGCCTGCTTGTGAAATCGTTTTCATAAAGCGAGGAACTGGCAATCACGATCTTGCCGATCTGCGGGCCGGGGTATACGAATCGGCTCTTGCGACGACGAGATACCGCAGAGTGTACGGCTGCCGCCTGATCATAGAGTCCCGTGCGCCCGGAGCCACCATCCGCTCGCTTGGAGTTGATGATGACCGGCATGAAGTTGGCTTCGTCCAACAGCGCCCAGATGACCGCCTCCCCCAAGATCGCGTCTACGTCCGCGCCCGCAGGTACAACGCGCAGGTTCTTGGACGGAAAGATCATCTCCGACTCGACGTAGGGGTCAAAGCGAAGATGCTTCTGGAACCACGGGATGTTCTCGATGTAGGTCCGCAGCGGTGCGTAGACCACCTTCTTGGTGACATGCGGCTTAGCCGACTGGATGACAAGCAGAATGGAGGTAGCGGACGGTAGCTTGTATACATTCTGCGGAGACTTCATGCAGCCGAGAATGTGCAGCGCATAGGCCCCGTCGATCTTGCTAAGCTCGGACTTACCTGTTCCCGTTGCCCCTCCCAGAATCGCCTCGCGCTTGGCGAAGTCCGGACCCTTCCACCAATCCTTGTTCATCTCGATAATGGCCTTACGTACCTCTGGCCATAGCGTCAGGTCAGTGGAGCCAAAGAACTCCGGTGAATCGATGAACTCCTCGATCCCAACGGGCGGCTGCTCCAGATTGCTCATGAAGTCCAGATAGACAGTATTGCCGTGGTCTGCCGCCTGCTCCACCGCGTACGAATACATCTCGCCCATGAGTGGATTGGAGAACTTGGGGGCAGCCGCCTTGACCGAAGCAGCTATCCTGCGCAGCCTGCGTACCTTCGCGTTAGCGGCCATCAGAACATCCGGAGATCGTCATCATCATCGGAGAGGTGGTCGGCGTCCTCATCAAGCGATACCTCCTCGCCCTCTTCTGCGGTCAGCGCCCGCTTGGTAAGCTCCATCAGCTTGGCGAAGTCATCCTCGGAGCCCTTGGACTTGGCACGATACTGAAGGACATCGAAGACGCCAGATGCCTGAAGGAAACGAGCCATGTCGTTCTTGGCCGCCAAGGCTGTACGGAGCGCCGCTAGCTTCGCCGGGGTAGGCTGCTTGGCTGTGGACGCGATACGCAAGGACATCGCCGCAATCTCGGCATAGAAGCCCATTGTATCCCCGACAACGTGATTGATCTCAAGTCGCTGCGCTTCGTTCTTCAACCGGTCATACAATTCTCCGCGATCACGGATAACCGTACTGACGGAGACCTTCAACTCCTTGGCGATTTCGTCCAGCGGTACGTTGCGCATCAGGAGCCGGTGAAGCAGCTTCAACCGATACTCGCGCTCGTACTTGGAAGACCGCTTGCCAACCTCGTCCAGCCGGGAACTCGGCGTAAACTCCGGAGAATCCTCTGCGGACGGGCGCACCGGTACATCGTGTGGGTCCTGTAGATCCGGGCGCGTGGCAACCGCCCTACTCTGTACCCTCGCATTCAGATCCGCATCATCATACTCATCGGGAATGTCTCGGGTTCCTTCCGCAGTAGAAGAACTGGACACGCCCTGTGTCTGCCGCCTACGTCTGCGCGGGACGCCGACGAATTCATCTTCAGTAGGCATACGTTTCTCCTTAAGGCTTCAGTGCAACGTACGACCCGAACGAAAGCCAGCGCGTAAGCGGGTAGACCCTGAACCCTGCCGCCCCAAGCTGGCCTACAAAATCGGTATCATTCTGTAGCCACATGGAGTTCTTAAGCGCATTAGTCTTAGCTTCGATCTCCTGCATGGTGTAGCCGTTGCCGAGCCGAAAATCGACATAGAGACCTTGAACAACGGAATCGATCAGGCTGCTTGGTAAAGAGTTGTCGCAGTGCGTGAACTTCTGCGAAAAGAATACTAGGCCACCCGAGCGCGTGGCCCGATACAGATCGGCAAAAATACCGGCCCGTTTGTGTATAGGAACAAATTGATACACATAGGACAGATTTATAATTTCGAATTGCCGGGAGAACTCTGAAAGGTAGCTGGCATCTTTGACCGCAATTTCCAGATCATAACCTTCAAGTTTGTCCGCGCACTTCGTACACATCTCGAAAGACGGGTCGAGTGCAACCAATTTCAATTCCTGCGGTAACGAACTGTCCTCGTGGTATTGCGTAGCAAATTCCAGAAGGAAGTTGCCGGTAGAGCATCCTACGTCCAGAACGGAAATGGGTGACGGCGTAGCGAAGCGGTACGTCTGATAGTACCGGATCGCCATCTTGCTGTGCAGCCTGTGCTGCTCGTGATACAGCGGGATGGACCTCGTTGCCATGTCATCGAAGGCTTCAGCAACCTCGAAGTCAAACTCGAACTGGTTCGGGTTACGAGGGTAGTGAACCGCTTTACCGTCATCACCTACGTTGATAGACACGCTGACCTCCTAGCTCTTGTATTCCGGAATCGTTATACCCAGCTTCGTACTATACGCCTTTCGCGCTCTTCGCCCCAGCCCCATGACGCTGCCATCGGCAAAAGGTAGATTCTCGAACTCGATATCCAGAGCCTGCGCAAGTACTTTTGGGTTCACCCTCTTGGGGTGACGAAGCCTGAAATAGAAGATGTTGCCGCCTGCCCAGAAGTCAATGGTCTTCCAAAGCGGCGAGAACATATCGCGTGCCTCTTCCTGCGAATGAAATTTTTGGATTTTCGGTTTTGACAAGACATCGCCAATACGGACTCCCGGCTCGGAGTCGAACACGAAGTAGTTGGCTTGACGAATGCCGCTGTACTCGTAGTTGTAATCAGAGATGTCCCGAAGCGTGCCGTAGACCACGGTGTCCGGGGAGCATAGACCGTGTACACAGGCGATGACCGCCATGCGATCCATAGGGAAAGGAACGGAGTTGAGAACCGACGCCAGAAAGATCGAATCGAACCGCCGCCCATCTGCAATCAATTGCAAAAACTCCTTGGCCTTGCGCCGCGAGTATGCCGGGTCCGGCACCTTGCGGTCGCTGTCCGGTGGGATGCGGTAGGGCTCGAAGTCGATGCAATCGATCCCCTTCTCCTGAAGGTGCGGTGCGACCTTGCCGAGTCCCGCACCAAAGTCAATGATGGAGTGCCCGTGTAGGTCGCGGAACTTACGCCAATACCTCAGGCTGTAGCTGTCCTTGTCTGGAAGCGTGCGCTCCCCGTTGGCCCAGAAACGGTATGCCTTGGGGACCGCCCCTCGGTTGTTCTGTGGCCGCCTGTACGCCGAGTAGCGGAGCACGCGCTCGAACTCACCATCGACCTTGTAGTCCATGGAGATGTAGTTGAGGAAGTTCACGGCAAGCTCGGCGTGCTCGTCTGGGATGACGATGGCGGGCCATTCCTCTACCCCGTCCTCTCGGGCGGACAAGAGCCGGTGAACGCCGTTCACTACGTCCCCGCTCTCGGATACGACCAGCGGCATCTGAATGCCTTTGCGAAGCAGGTTGTTGGCCACGACCACGGACTTCTTGTCGTACTTGTCGGAGTACTTCTTGCCAAGGTTGCGGATATCGATGCTGTGCTCCTGCAAGGCGGGCCAGTCTTCGCCCTCAAAGTCCGGAACCTTTTCGGCCTGCTCAAGAAGGTTTTCCAGCGATAGCTGCTTGAACACGCGGGAGCCCGTCTCCATCGCGCCCATGTCGTTGGTGAGCCGGTTGAAGATCACGTTGACCCCCCGGATCTCCTCCTTGGTCAGGTCGATGTACTCGACTGGTACCGTGGAGAAGCCTAGCGCCTTGGCGGCGTTCAACCTCTGGTGTCCGGAGAGTATGAACC
>SKHG01000041.1 GCA_007117035.1 Candidatus Campbelliibacteriota bacterium | reverse complement strand
TAATTTCTAAAGATCCAATTGTAATGTTTAGATCAGTGATCGAGAGATTAGTTTCTTCCATTAATTGTTCACGATCTTTTGGTTCAGTAAGCTTATCCACTACTTGTTTTTCATTTTTGTTGAGTGATTCCTTGAAAACAATCATCATATTTTTTTCAGAACTCTCAATTCCAAGAGCTTCCAAAATATCATTCGATGATCTTATTGGCACAGCACCGTCGCGGATTAGATCGTTCGGCCCACTGGAATTTTCTGAAAAGATTGATCCCGGCACAGCCAAAACATCTCGGTTGTACTCGGTTGCCAGACGAGCTGTAATTAGTGTGCCAGAGCGTTCTGTTGCTTCAATGATTAAGGTTGCGTGTGACAGACCTGCCATAATCCGATTACGTTTTGGAAAACTCCAAATAGTTGCTCTAAATTTTGGTTCGTATTCAGAAATTAAAGCACCTCCTGAACTCAGTATCTCTTCCGAGAGTCGAAAGTTATTTCTGGGATATAGTACTTGTGGATCTAGACCCGAACCCGGCACAGCTATAGTTTTGATATTATTCTTAAGGGCTGTTTTGTGTGCCTCGGTATCAATTCCTAACGCTAGTCCAGAAACAATAACTATTGGCTGACCACCTAGACCGCTTATTAGTTTGTTGCATAACTCTCGTCCGTAGTTACTGCATTTGCGCGAGCCAACCACACAAAGAAACTTATTTGTATCATCTGGAATTTGCCCTCTCACAAAGAGTTTTTCTGGGGGATCGTCAATCTGTTTTAGTAACAAAGGAAAGTCTTTTGTTTGTATGTTATAAATATCATTAACCATTCCATAATTATAACATTCCTGTTAAAATATAAGACATACAAAAATAAGCTTAGATATTATGCTAGATATTAAATTTATCAGAGAGAATAGGGAAGTAATTAAAGAGGCATCTAGAAAGAAATGTCTTGATTTCAATATTGATGAGTTGATTGAGATTGATGAAAAACGTCGAGAGATTCTACAAAAAGTTGAGAATCTGAGAGCTGAGCAAAATGAAGCTAACGAGAAGGTAAAGAATTTGGCTGGTACACCCGAGAAGGAATCGATTATCATCGAGATGAAAAAGGTGAAAGATCAGTTGCAAAAGGACGAATCCGAACTTAAAGAGATTATGGATAGGTGGAAGAGTTTGATGGTGAAGGTACCGAACATTCCAGACATGTCTGTACCAGAAGGGAAAAACGAGGACGATAATCAAGAACTAAAACAAGTAGGACAGAAACCTCAGTTTTCTTTTGTACCTAAAGATCATGTTGAACTGATGACTGATCTTGATTTGGCTGATTTTGAAAGAGGAGTCAAGACACATGGTTTTAGAGGCTATTTCCTTAAAAATCAGGGTGCTAGATTATCTTTTGCTCTCTGGAACTACGGAATGGATTTCTTCCTTAAAAAAGGTTTTCAACTTTTCCTACCTCCAGCTATTGTTAAAAAAGAATATTTTTATGGAACCGGACATCTACCAAACGAGGCCGAGGATCTTTATGTGACTCAGGATGATGATTATCTTTCTGGAACTGGAGAGGTTTCCATGATGGCATACCATGCGGATGAGATTCTTAAAAAAGAAAACCTACCTTTGCGTTATTTAGCTTTTTCACCGTGTTATCGTCGTGAAGCTGGAAGTTACGGCAAAGACACAAAAGGTTTACTTAGGGTACATGAGTTTTATAAACTGGAGCAGTTGGTTCTTGGTCCGGCTGATCATCAAAGTTCGGTTGACCTACACGAGGAGTTGCAAAGAAATCACGAGGAGTTCTTGGAGTCCCTAGGTCTACCTTATCGACAGATTTTGATTTCGAGTGGAGATCTTTCAGCTAGCAAAGTTAAACAGTACGATACTGATCTGTGGATTCCTTCACAGAAAGTTTATCGTGAAATTGGTAGTGCTTCTTACTATCACGATTTTCAATGTCGTAGATTCAATATTAAGTATCGAGACGGTGATCAAACTCTGTATGCACACTCATTGAATGCAACAGCTATTCCAACTCCACGATCATTGATTTCACTTTTGGAATGTAATCAACAAGAAGATGGTTCGGTTATTATTCCAGAGGTTCTTCGTCCGTATATGGGAGGGGAGGATAAGATACATCGTCTATAATTAAAAATACTCACGCTTAGTGTTTGGGTGGGTTATAATAAAAAGATATGTCACCTGGCCTTTTAAGCGTATACCAAAAAAATAAATTCAAAAAAAAGATAACTATATTCTTAAAAAGTCTGTCTGTTTATCTTGCAATTTTTGTTTTTTTTCTTGGTGTTGTTTCGTTTATTTCTCATCTAGATTATTTAACTGTAAACCGAATTTCAGTCGAAGGTAACAGAGCTGTTTCAGAGATAGACATTCTTAATATAGTTGATGGTTATCTAGAAGGACGACATCTAGGAATGTTTTCTAAACAGAATATTATGTTCTTACCTGTTTCAGACATTGAAGATGATCTGAGGCGTAATTTTTTTAGAATAAAAGATATATCATTAAAAAAAGAGATGCCCGATGGTCTTTTGATTACTGTTGTAGAAAGAAAGCCTCACGCTCTGTGGTGTATAGAAGGTGATTCATATAGCAATATAGAATATTTAGTAACAGAAAATATTATCGAGTTTGAAACATCTGAACCTTGTTGGTTTCTAGACAGTGATGGCTATGCTTTTAGTCACGCACCTAGTTTTTCAGATTCAGTATATTTCCAGTACTTTGATACCAGTCTAGATCGCCCAAAAGAAGATTTTCATTTTTTACCTACAAAGCAGTTTAAAGAACTTGAGGATTTTATTTTATCAATCGAAACACTAAACCTAAAACCAGTTTTTGTTATTAGACAAAGTGCAGATGAATTTCATATGTATTTATCAGACGGGAGTTTTCTTAATTTTTCGTTTCAACACTCATTCAACGACGTTTTTTATTGGCTCGGGGTTTTATTACAAGAAAAGAAAGACGAACTAATAGATGAAAAAGGAGTTTTAACTGTGGAGTATATTGATCTTCGATTTGGTAATCGAATATTTTATATGCCAAAATAGTTTTTTTAATGATGCATTATTTATCCAGTTTATTTGTTTGGTTATCTGTTTTGCTGATTTTGTTTTTCCTTATTCTTTTTGTTTGGAACCTAAATTCGTCCACTGATTGGAATATTTCCTATAAAAACGATAACTCTATTGTTTTCCCTAAACCAAAGAGTGAACCTGTTCGGATAGCTTTTGTTGGTGACATTATGTTAGACAGAGGTATTAGAAACATAGTTGATATTCATGGTTTAGGTGATTATGGATACATAACAAAGTATCTGGAATTTTTACAAGATTTCGATTTGGTTTTTGGTAATCTGGAAGGCCCAGTTTCAGACAAAGGTTTTAATCAAGGAAGCATCTATTCCTTTCGAATGAATCCAGTTTCATTAGAAGCTCTGTTAGGGGCAAATATTTCTGTTCTTTCTGTTGCCAACAATCATGCAGGAGACTGGGGAGTAGATGCTTTTGCTGATAGTCTAGTTAGGTTACGTGATTCTGGAATTTTGTATGTTGGTGGGGGCATTAATCTCTCGGACGCTAAGTCTCTTAAAGTTTTTGAAAAAAATGGTCTTAAGATTGGATTTTTGGGTTTTAGTGATGTTGGACCAAAATGGATGGAAGTCCAAGAAAACTTTCCAGGAATTTTGATTGCTGAAAGTAGCTATCGCGACGATTTGATTCAGAGATCGTCTGGTGAAGTTGATTTTTTAGTCGTCTCTTATCATTACGGAGAAGAGTATCAGGAGCTTCCTAATGAACGACAGAGATTTCTTTCAATGCGATCCATTGATCTTGGTGCAGATATTGTGGTTGGTCACCATCCTCATGTTATTCAACCAGTAGAAGAATATCTAGATGGAGTTATTGCTTATAGTTTGGGTAACTTTATTTTCGACCAGTATTTTTCTTCAGAGACAATGGAGGGTTTGGTTTTAGTTGTTGAGATAGAAGGAGAAGATATTTCCTATTACACTAAAGAAGTTGAACTGACCAGACATTTTCAACCACAGTTAAGAATAGACTCAAAAAAAATTACAGAATAAATTATATTAGTAATTTGTGTTTTAAGTAGAGTAATGTAAACTCCGATATTATGATTAAAGGTTTTTGGCAAGAAATAGAGCGTCCAGTTTTTGTTTTAGCTCCGATGGCTGATGTAACTGATTCTGCGTTTCGTCAGATTATTACCAAATATGGTAAACCAGATGTTATCTGGACTGAGTTTGTTTCAGCTGACGGTCTTTTTTTAGGTGGCCGGGATGTATTGTTAAAGGATCTAGAGTATACAGAATCTGAGCGACCTATTGTTGCGCAATTTTTTTCATCACGTCCAGATTTAATGGAAAAAGCAGCTAGATTAGCGGTTGAGCTTGGTTTTGATGGAATTGATATTAATATGGGTTGTCCTGATAGAAGTATTTGTAAACAAGGTGCTGGTGCTTCGATGATAAAAAATCCAGAACTAGCTGAGGATATAATTTTGGCTACTAAGAGAGGTGCTGAAAGTGGAGAGATAAAAATTCCGGTCTCGGTCAAAACTCGTCTAGGATATTCTAAAGATGAACTAGAGGAGTGGTTGCCTAGAATACTAAAGACTGAACCTGCAGTTGTAACTGTTCATGCTAGAACCAAGAATGATATGTCTAAAGTACCAGCTCGTTGGGATAGAATTCGTCGAGCGGTCGAGATTCGTGATGAAATGAAAAGTGAAAGTTTAATACTAGGTAATGGTGATCTTTTTGATATAGAGAATGCTCGTAAGGAGGTTTCTCTAAGTGGTGCGGACGGTGCAATGCTTGGAAGAGCAATATTCGGAAATCCGTGGCTGTGGAGTGAGAGAAAAGATGTATCAATAAAGGAACGCCTTGAGGTTTTAGCAGAACACACACATCTGTTTGAGAAATTACTAACCGGACACAAGAATTTTGCTTTGATGAAAAAACACTACAAGGCTTATGTTTCCGGTTGGGATGGAGCAAAAGAACTTCGAGGACAGTTGATGGATTGTGAGGATGCTAAATCTGTCGAGAATGTAATTCAAAAATATCTTAAAAGATCTATCTAATTTTACTTGATTTCTTTTTGTATTAGTTGTAATATTTCCTCTGGCTCAGTAAATTAAAAAATAGGAAGGAGTAAATAATGAAGCATGTAGTAACCTGGATAACTTTTGCACTGTTTTTTCTTTTGTTGCTAACCTTTTCTCAAGGTTGTGCAACTATGGATAGATTTAAAAGCAAAAGCGATGAACACTCAATGAGTTTTCAATCAGGGCTAATTGTCTATAGTTTTGAGCGAGACGCTCGAGATTATATGGAACGAGCTGTTAGGTTGTTTCGGCAGAATGTGCCTGAGCACGTAGGCCGAGATGAAATAAACAGCAGAATACATTCCTTGTATTCTAGAGCTGATGTGAATCGAGATCATCACATCACACTAGACGAAGCACGAAGTTTCTATAGACAACTTGTTCTGGAGTTCGAACAAAAACTGCCTTGGGACATATGGAGTTTCAAGGGTTAATATTCACCGAGCGATAATTTATATCGCTCGGTTTTTTTATGTTAATATTAGTGTAATCAAGGCGTATATTTTTTAAGCGTTTGTTGATATAATCTATTTTCTGATCAGTAAATTTAACCTAAATCTATGTCTCAAACCACACTATACAGAAAGCACCGACCACAGAGTTTTGATGATGTTAAAGGTCAGGATCAAGTTGTTAACGTTTTAAAAAAAGCTGTTGAGAATCAAACCTTTTCCCACGCTTATCTTTTTGCTGGTTCGCGTGGAACTGGTAAGACCAGTGTGGCTAGAATCTTTGCTCGAGCGATAGGGTGTAGCGATAACGATATTTATGAGGTTGATGCCGCTTCAAATAGAAAGATTGAACATATTCGCGAACTACGTGAATCAGTGTCGTCATTACCCCTAGAGTCACCGTTTAAGCTATACATTATCGATGAAGTTCACATGTTAACTCGAGAGGCCTTCAACGCCTTTCTAAAGACACTAGAAGAACCTCCTGCCCACGCTTTGTTTGTTTTAGCTACAACTGAAGCCCAGAAACTTCCGGAAACTGTGAGTTCTCGTTGTCAGGTTTTTGACTTTAAAACACCTACAAAAAATGTTCTAAAAGAGGTACTCTTAGATATCGCAAAAAAAGAATCTCGAGAACTAGAATCTTCAGCCGCAGAATTAATGGCACTCTTAGCTGACGGTTCATTCCGTGATTCTTTAGGTATTTTGCAGAAAATCATAACTGTCTATCCGTCTGGCTCTATCAGTCAGGATATGGTGGAGAAGGTAACATCTGCGCCTCCGTCTGATTTGGTCAATCGGTTTCTGGAAGCGATTGTTAAAAAGGATCGTGATCAAGGACTCTCTGTTATTACACAGGCAGTTGAGAAGAATATAAATATCGAAGTGTTCCTTCGTTTGGTTTTGGAAAAGATTCGCTTTGTTATTTTCCTACGCAGTGCGCCATCCCTAAAGACACTGGTTGAAGATAGTACGTCACCAGATGATCTTGTTTTTCTGCAAAAGCTTTCTGATGAGCGTTCAATAACTCCCAAAGAACTTCTAAAACTTTTAAACACCGCGCCATCAATTCGTCTATCGGCCATTCCACAGCTTCCTTTAGAAGTTGCTATTCTTGAATTAACAGAGGGAGGGGTTGCTAGCGAATAAAGAATATACACAAAATGAAAAAATTCGTAATTTTATTTGCTTTTGTGATTCTTGTGGTAGTTATATTTTTTGTTTCTGTAACATCTACTGAAAAAGATGAAAAAGAATTACGTTCGTTGCTGGTGGAAACTTTTCAAACACAGATCGTTTATGAAGCAACTGAAAGAATTGGTAAACATGAAGAGGGATTTACAGCTTCTATGTTTGTAGATATATTTCCTGGTTTGTTTTACAGAGATTTTGATGGAGTAGAGGTTATGGTGGGTGTGCATATTTATGATTATGATGAAGGTTTAAGTTTGATTTTTTCAAATGACTCTCCTCCAGTACTATCAGATTATAATGTAATTTCTGATAAGGGTTACGAGACTCTTTTTCATAATATTACTCAACGTTCTAGATCTACTCCAGAAACAGAAGATGATCTTATTGAAATTATGGAGTGGATCTACAACGGAACACAAGCTCTTGTTGTTGATTTAAGTGATTGCAACAATTATTTTGATGGTTGCAACAATTGTTCTGTAGATAATTCAGGTATGATTATCTGTACAGAAATCTACTGCTTACCAGAAGAGATGGGTATTCCAAAATGTTTAGATTAATATCTTTTTTTGAATAAATTTAGAGGTTTAAATAAAAACTATAAATTTGCAGTTGAATAACGAAGTGTTTTGATATAAGCTATTCCTTAGTTGTTAGATAAAGACTAACAACTAATGGTAATTTTTTGCCCGGTCGTCTAATGGTAGGACGCTAGGTTTTGGTCCTAGAAATTGGGGTTCGAGTCCCTGCCGGGCAGCCAACTTGAGCTAGCACGAGGTGTATATTTATTTGTGTTTGAAAAAAGATGAATTAATTAAAAATAATTCTATAAATAGTTTTAGATTAATACAGCTACATCTATATCCAGATCAATTATCAAAAGAAGTTATTTAATCTTAGTGTATAGAAATTTTGTCTTTTCTCCATAGGAAGGTATAAAAACATCTTTATCTTCGACAATATATTTTTTTTCTTCCAATATGTCTTTAATTATTTCATAAATACTGACCATGTCTTTG
>SKHG01000001.1 GCA_007117035.1 Candidatus Campbelliibacteriota bacterium | reverse complement strand
CAGGGAACGGATCATTCCAATCATAACTATCCCAATCAAAATCGTCTCTATAGACATAGTCATACCTTTGTGTTTCATTGTTCCATATTCCATATATAGAGTCTAAAAAATCCCGATCATACTGCCTCCACTCAAAATACCCGAAACCATTTCTTAAAGTTGGGTCTATAATTACATTCGGCTCCCACCAACATATACTTATTGAAATAGTAGATCCAGAGGATATACATCTCCATAAAAACCTATGATAATAATTCCTTTGAGAAATCTTATACTCACTTACCTCAAGTACTTCATAATGCTCAGGATTATCTAAATCTGGTGCACCAGCATGAACATCGTTGACGGTTAAGAAAGAAAAAGCGAGTAACAGAAAAAATGCGACACAAAAACCAAAAAGGTTGCCTAACTTTAATTTATTTAATGGAGAAATCATTATGAAATTACGTTTAATAATATATATTAAGTATATCCTCTAAAAGTTAAATTGTTATTGTGGATAACTTAAAATAACTTTATCCACAATAATATACATAAAGTAAAGTGTTTTATAGTATAATAAAAAATATAATTAAAAATATCTATGTATAAAATACCACAAAAAAAACATCCTATCTTTTATATACTTATCAGCTTTACTGTTATTGCTTTAGCGGGGGTCTCTATTTGGTTTTTACTAAACAGGTCAGATGACGCACGCCCATTAGAACAAGCCGAGATACGAACGATGCTTGAAGATCTTTTTTCAAACTTCATTGGCTCAGGAACAGATAATATTGCACCCCGAGACAATCGAGTTACCGAAGACTTTCACAGAAAAATTGAAGAAACGAGAGAAACTAAAAATTTCAACAGATTACTAACTTGCACAGTTTTTAAATTAAAAGAGGTAGAAATTTTAGAAGAAAACATCAAAGAAACTTCAGAAGGAAAATTTGTAGCAGTTATAACCATAACCGAACGAACGCCGTATGATCATACGCGTCAGAGAAACATAAACCTTACACTAACACATCAAGAAAATGAACAAAATAGAATTTGGCAAATTGCAGACAGTGATTGTCAGACACGATCAGTATCTCATTACCACCCACATAATGATAATCTCCGAAAACTGATTCAAGAAGTAGGAGTTGAACATTTCAGAGATCAATGTTTAGAAGCACAAACTTTAAAATCTATACAAACGTCAATTCCGATAACCGAAGACTTAATTCTTGACACTCTACACACCCTTTCTTCATATTCAAGCCCTCAAAGTTTAACAAATCACACCGGAGGAGAAGGGTTTAGACCAAACAGTTTTATCCGTGAACTAAACGAGGTTATTTCGATATCAATTGATGGTAACGTTGCAGAAATTAACCTGTCCGGTTTTCCTCAGCAGAAATGTGCTAGAGAAATAACCGAAGCCCAGATTCGAAAAACTCTTGAACAGTTCGAAGAGATAGAAGAGATAAATATATCTTTTGAGGTGATCTAAAAATTAAGAGAGTAAATCTCTTACAAAAGAACAAGTAAACGACTTGTGTGTTTGTTATATATCACAAAACTGAGAAAATAGGTTATTATATGACCAAGAACTATGGTTTTTTATTAATAATATTATCAACTAACCTAATAAATTATGAACGAGAAACAAAACAAGCCTGAAAACAGTACAGATAACATTGAACCAACAGAATCTGGATTTGAAGATAGTGGTGAATACAAACCAGCTGGTCCCATAATCGGTATTATCTTAATAATAATAGTGCTTATAGTAGGTGGTGTGTACTTTTTTAATCAACAAAAAAGTGAACCTACAAATGAAGGTGAAGTAAGTGAAATTGAAATAGAGTTAGAAGAGATTGACCCAGAAGAAATCGAACGAGAGGTGGATGATGTTTCCCAATACTAACGAAATGTTTAAAACATATCGTCTTTATGACCATCAGACCTGAAATCCTGTTGGTTTTACCATCTAGATTAATAAAAAGAGATATTTTTTGTGTTGCCACATGAAACAAAAAAAGTTAAACTGCAAGACTATGACAAAAGATAATAAAGAAACTGAAGAAAAAAACATTATGAGTAAAGACCCAGAACTAAAGAAAGAAAAAGGAGAAGCAGTAATCTCCGGTTCAATTGCTTACGAAGAACTTTTAAAACAAAAATCTGCAGTAATTAAAGAACTAAAAACAGGATTAGAGATTGATGGCTTCAGAAAGGGGCAGGTTCCTGATGATATGGTTGAAAAACACATTGGCCAGATTGCCCTTTTACAAGAGATGGCTGAAAAAGTCCTACAAAATGAGTATCCTGAGTTGATTAGACACTTTCAGATTTACCCAATCGGCTCTCCAGAAGTAAGTATAACTAAGCTGGCACCAGACAACCCTCTAGAATATATAATAAAAGTGGCTTTAATTCCTGAAGTTAAGCTACCTGATTACAAAAAAATCGCAGGGGCTGAGAACAAAAAAAATAATCCGAGGACTAAAGAAGTGAAAGTTGAGGATTCTGAAATAGATCAGGTTTTTGAAAGACTAAAACAATCAAAATCTAAAGAAAACAATGACGAAAAGTTTGAGATTAATGATCAGACAGTCAAAACTTTAGGCGAATATTCTTCAGTAGAAGAACTAAGAAAAAGCATTAAAGAAGGAATCGGAAAAGAAAAACAGATTCAGGAAATTGAAAAACATCGAATATCTATAATTGAGAAAATTATGGAAAAGACAGAGATGGAAATACCGGAACTGATTATCTCAGAAGAGTTGGCTAAAATGATTGATCGCCTAAAACACGATGTCTCACACGCAGGTCTATCATTTGAGGATTATCTGTCTCAGATTAAAAAAACAGAAGAAAGTCTTAAAACAGAGTGGCGTCCTCAAGCTGAAAACAGGGCAAAAATGCAATTAACTCTAAACGCAATTGTTCAGAAAGAAAACATAGATCCAGACAACGCAGTTGTTGAAGAACAAACCAAAACTTTAATGGAACACTATCCAAAAGCAAATCCTGAACAAATTAGAATATTTGTTATTAGCCAACTAGCCAATGAAGAAGTCTTGAAAAGTCTTGAGTCCGAAGGTGTAGATGAAAAAAAGGCTAATAAATAGGATTTTTTAGCCTTTTTTGTCTAAAGATATTAATGACTGGTACAGGAAGGCGTTGTTTTCAACTTCTCTTTCTGATATAGTTTACTAACTCCGTTTTAAGTATGTTAATTCCAACAGTAATAGAAAAATCACAGTTCGGTGAGCGAGCATACGATATATTTTCGCGTCTTTTGCGTGATCATATTATCTTTCTAGGTGGTCCGATTGACGACAACACAGCTAACCTAGTAATTGCTCAACTACTTTTCTTAGAATCAGAGAACTCTAAGAAAGATATTCAGATATATATAAACTCACCAGGTGGTTCAGTCACAGCAACACTAGCAATGCTAGACACAATGAACCACATAAAAAACAATGTTTCGACTGTTTGTGTCGGGATTGCAGCTTCAGGTGCCGCAATTATTCTTTCGGCAGGAGCCAAGGGTAAGCGATTTGCTCTGACAAACTCAGAAGTAATGATACACCAACCTTGGGGCGGAGCTGAGGGAAGAGCCTCAGATATCGAGATCACAGCCAAGCACATAATAAACACTAGGGCCAAACTGAATAAGATTCTATCCAGAAACACTAAAAAATCTCTAGCGCAGATTGAAAAAGATGTAGACCGAGATTTTTTCATGAGTGCAGAAGAAGCGCTTAAATACGGAATTATAGACAAAATCTATTCAGCAAAATAGAGAATGCTTGGATAAATTCCATACCTCTCTATAAACAGGCAAAAAGTCAGAAAAATATCTCTGGATTTTCTGAGAGTTGTCTTAATGTGTTTTTATGCCTAAAAGGTAATGTACTCGAGCACAAAAAAGTCTACTCAGTAATTATTTAATTATGGAAATTCAAACACTAACACTAATTCTCCTACTGGGCACCTTCTTTCTAGTTGGAATTACTGGCGGATATTTTTTACGCTGGATAATCTCTTTAGGGAAAAGAGGTTCAGTTGAGTTAAAAATAAAGCAGATGATCTTGGAGGCTCGAGATGAGTCAAAAAGACTAACAGAAGAAGCCGAAAAGAAGGCTGAAAAAATAGTAGAAGAGAGTCGACAAGAAATAAAAGAAAAAGAAGAGCAGGGTAAAAAGACCGAGGCTCGTTTAATAAGAAAAGAAGAACTACTAGATCAGCGACAGATAGACTTGGATAAAGAAGAAAATCATATAAAAAGTAAGATTGAAGAGGCTGAAAATGTAAGACTAGACGCAGATAAAATAAAATCTGAGCAAGTTAAAGCTCTAGAAAAAATAGCTTCTTTGTCTCAAGGACAAGCTAAAGAAGAACTTCTGCGACAGATTGAGATGACTTCCGAGGAAGATATTATGGTTCGTATGCAAAAACTCGAGAACTCTGGAAAAGAAAAACTTGAGGATCGAGCTAAAGAGATACTAACAACAGCTATTCATCGTCTAGGAAACTCAGTTTCTTCAGATATGATGTCCACCACAGTCTCGATTACATCTGACGAAATAAAAGGTAAGGTTATTGGTAAGGAAGGTAGAAACATAAAGGCTTTTGAAAGGGCTACTGGTGTTGAAATAATTGTTGATGATACTCCTGGAGCCATCACCATCTCATCATTTGACCCAGTTAGAAGACAGATTGCTCGAATTGCTCTTGAAAACCTAATCTTGGACGGTCGAATCCAACCAGCAAAGATAGAAGAGATGGTTGAAAAAGCAAAAGAAGAGATAAACAAAATAATCAAAGAAAAGGGTGAGCAGGCTGTTTATGAATGTGGCGTGTACAACCTAGATCCACGTCTTGTCTCAATCCTTGGTCGACTGTACTTCCGAACTAGTTACGGACAAAATGTTTTGAACCACTCAATTGAGATGACACACATTGCTGGTATGTTGGCTGAAGAACTCGGTGCTAATGTCGCTGTAGCCAAAGCAGGTGCCCTACTTCATGACATCGGTAAGGCAATGGATCACGAGGTTGCTGGTACTCATGTCGAAATCGGACGTCGAATACTGCAAAAATTCAATGCTAGCGAGGAAATTATAAAAGCTATGCAAGCTCATCATGAGGAATATCCTTACGAAACAATGGAATCTATTATTGTTCAGGTGGCAGACTCAATCTCTGGTAGCCGACCTGGAGCTCGTAGAGACACCGTCGAAAACTATCTAAAAAGACTCAAAGAACTCGAAACTATTGCTACTTCGTTCTCTGAAGTTGAAAAGTCCTACGCTATTCAGGCTGGACGTGAAGTCAGAGTGTTCGTTACTCCAGAGAAATGTTCAGATCTTGAAGCTAAAAAACTAGCCCGACAGATTGCGTTAAGAATTGAAAACGAACTAAAGTATCCTGGAGAAATAAAAATTACTCTGATTCGCGAGAGTCGAATTACTGATTACGCTCGATAGATAAACTACACTCGAACTAAAATATATTTAAGCTTAAAACCCTTAGGTTGTAGCGAAAAATATCACTTTAGGGTATAATATTAGGAGCTGATATGGATGATGAATAATCATCTGTAAGACATTCACTGGTCGAGTCAGCTTATTATAAGTAAAAAAATTTTTCTATGAATAAACAAGCGCTTGTAGAGAAGATCCACGAAAAAGTCGGAGGTACAAAAACCGACTCACAAGAGATCGTTGAGACATTTATCAACTCAATTATCGACACACTAAAACAAGGAGAGGATGTTTCAATCTCAGGTCTAGGAACTTTTTCAGTTAGAAGAAGAGAGGCACGAGAAGCTCGAAACCCAAGAACTGGTGAGACTATTCAAGTTGCAGCAATGAATGTTCCTAAATTCAAAGCAGCAAAAGGTCTAAAAGACGCAGTGAAATAATTTCACTTTTTTCTCTAGAGGAAAAACAAAAAACTCGGATAAACCCGAGTTTTTTGTTTTGTGTATAACAGAACAAAGTATTTTAATAATTTCTAATTGAACCTTAGACAAAAAAGACTTTATTCAAAAATATTTTTTGTTAATCAGTTTTATCTTTTAGAGAAATTAACTACTACTAGAAACTACTTCTTCCTCTGACCAAGGTATGCTTTTAAAACCATACTGTTCATTTAGCCAGTGTGGGAACTGTCTTAAATCTGGAGTAGATACTTGACCTTTTCGTATATCTTTATCATTTAAATCTCCAGAAACCTCAACAACACGAACCATCTCTGTATTCTTTCTAGGTGTTTTAAATTTCTCAAGCCGAACTGCGCCTTCTTTGTAACCAATTTCTTTCAGTATCCGTCTACCCTCTTTAGCTGAGAAAACAGGCTTAAATGTAGGCACAGTAACCCTAAGGCCACCTTCTTTGTTTGCTACAGCAGATATCTCTTCTTCACGAGCACGATACTTGGTATCTAATTCTTCACGCCTTTCTGCTTCTTTTTTACTTGCCTCTTCGTACTCTCTTTTCTGTCTTAAATCAAAAGCAACATAAAGCTGTCCTCTTTGAGATTTCTTTCCTTGTTTAGCTTTAGACCATTCTCTTCCAATAAGTTTATACAAAACCTTGTTGTTATTTATTACCCTCTCTAGCATTTTCTGAATCTGTGTAGCGTGCTTATCTCCTTCCGAGATTGCATCTTTTAGGGCTTCTGCGACAAGTGCATCATTTTCTAGATGTTTAATCGTTGTGATATATGGATATGTATGCTTATTACCTTTCCACGGAATTATTTCTCTAGGACTAGACGGTGCGTCTTTATCACCATCCTTTATGGATCGAATAAGAACTGAACGAAGATTGTCCACCACCTCTTTGTAATCATTTTTATCGTTTTTTTCTAGTTCCAAAAGATCATCAACAAAATCTCTTTCAGGATCACTAGATCCTGTGACACGCTCAATCACTTCGAGAGCTTTCTCTTGCCTATCTTTCAAAGACTGAACCTCTGCTTGGGTGCTTTTTATTATCTCTGCCCTTTCTTGTCTAATTTTTTCCTCAAACTCTTCTTGTTTTAGGTTCGAATCTTCAGTTTTTTCCACAACCTGATTTTCAGGCTCAAGGTTTTTTATCTTTTCTTCCAACTCTTCAAGTCTTTTTTTATAGTGCTCGGTAACATTGTTTCTCACTTTCTGTCTCTTTTCCTCAAACTCAGCCTGTTTCTCCAATAAAGTAGACTCAATATATTTATCATATTTTTGAGTAAGGTCCTGCAAACGAGAGTAGTACTCATTCTGCTCGGAGGTTAAAGACCCCTGCTCTTCTAACTTTTTTTCAAATTCAGCCAATACTTTAGACAACTCTCTACAGGTACCAACATCCTCTGAAGCAAGTACGCCAACTCTTTCAAGTTCTTCATAACTCTCTTTATCAAGATCAGCAAATGGATTCTCGATTCTTTCATCCACCAGATTTAGTCTGGTGTCTTGTGTTATTTTAATTTCTTCAATACGATCTTTAGACTTTTGCAACTCTTCTGTTTCAACATCTTGACTCTCTTCTTGAACCAAAGAAACTCTAGAAAGATAATCTCTGGCTATATCGATGAGTTCCTTAGAGTCTTCAGCAAACGGTAACTCCTGAAACATTTCATCAGCAAGAGATTCTTGCTTGGTCTTTTTATCAAAATATACTTCTTTTTGATCTTTAGGCACATCACCAGGTATTTCATTTGCTCTTAACATATATTATTAAACATTAACTTTCTAACCATTAATCAACAAAACTAGTAACTCAAAATGTTATTTTAAACTACTTTTTAAAACTATAGATAACATTCAAAAACCAAAGTGTGTATATACTATATCACATTACATTATCTTATCTTTTTAAACCTCATACTATTAATTAGAAACTCCACACCTCGAAGTTTTGTCACTTTTGGTTTTTATAAAATAATTATATTTCAAGATGTTTAAACTAAAAAGGATGTGTTTTATGTTTTTTATAAGAAAATCCCCTTTCGGGGATTTTACTGTGCGGGTAGGGGTAATCGAAACCCCGCCTACTGCTTGGAAGGCAGTCGTTCTACCACTAAACTATACCCGCAAAATTCATAATCAATGAACTAATCTATCTTATCACAAAATTTAATTCATCCAAACAAAAACACCCGAACTCCGGGTGTTTTTGTTTTTTAACACAACAATTACTAGACTGTTGGTGTTTCAGCCTCAGGCTCCTCAGAACCTTCAGCAGGAGTTGCAGGAGCGTCTCCTGCAGTGTCTCCCCCTTCAAGATCTACAACAACATCCTCTGCTGGTGTAGCTTGTCCTTCGTTGTCATCTCCTACTGGAGTTGCTGGATTTGGATTTGTGTTCTCATCCATAGGATAAATTGGTTAACTTATAAAATGTTTTGGCGCCGGTTTCCCAGCGCCTCAACACAGTATTAAGCTTAACAGGTCTGAGTAGAGAACAAAAAGATTAAAGTGTATAAGATGTGGACAACTTAATGACTGTTTCTTGATTATCTTTAGAATTCAGCTTGTTTCTATTCAAAAAACCACAAACTTCACATTTTTGAACCACCCTCTGTTTGCCTTTATGTGTCTCTAACCCAATTGGTCTCATCAATCCCCCACAAACAGACGCTCTGTCACCAGGATTAACATCCACATGTTGACTCCACAAGCATTCTGGGCAGTGGTTAGTATACCCATCACCTAAAACCTCTAAACCACAGTGGGTACAGGTAAAATCCTCAGTATTTCTTTGAAACCTTTTAAACATTGTTCTTGTTTAGTAACACTATAGTAACAGACTCTTTAAATTTCTTCACTGCTTAAAAAGTGAACTGTGTACAACTTCTCTTTTAAAAATAAAAGAAGGGAGTACTATAAATAATAAGAGGTAACTAAAATAATTATGAATAATTCTAAAAAACCAAAGACAGTGTTTCTTGTTGATGATGAAGATTTCGTGCTGGATATTTACTCCAAAAAACTAAAGCAACAAGACATCAATGTTATTTGCTCTAAAAATGGTGAGGAAATGATTGAGAAACTTCTCAGTAAAGAAACTCGGCCAGATATGATCCTGCTCGATATAATTATGCCAAAGATGGATGGCTTAGAAACCTTGAAGAGAGCACACGAAGAAAACCTTCTGGATAATATAATAGTTATTATGTTGACCAACCAAGGCAACGATCAGATAATAAACATATCTAAAAAACTAAACATCCATGGTTTTATTGTAAAATCTTCATACTCACCTACTGAGGTAATAGAAGAAATCCTGCGTATATACACAGAAAATATTTAGAACTATTTAGAACTGAAACCTATTTTAACTCCCCTTTATTTTTCAAAAATATCTCCAACGCTTCAGAGTCAGTGTCAGCTAAAATTTCACCGTTTAGATCTACTGTTGGTGCCTTACTTTGTCCAGATTTTAGAACCAACTCTTCATAAAACTCTTTACTGCTAAGAACTTCTCGTTCCTCGAACTTCAGGCCTTTTTCTTTTAGAAAATTTAGAGCTCCAACACACCAAGGGCAACCTTTTTTTGTATAAATTATTAACATATTTAGAATTATTAAGTTAAAAATAATTGATCTTGATTATTATAAAATAATCAAGAACTAAAAAGATACTTTTGTACCCTTCTTTTTGTCGGGGCGCCGGGATTCGAACCCGGAGTCGCTCGGTCCCAAACCGAGTATGTTAGCCGTTACACCACGCCCCGTTCAACGTAGTAACAAAAAAAGTTTATCATACTCTTCACAAAAAACCTACAGAATTATATTTTCGATTACCCTTATTTTTTGTTCTGGAAAAAGAGAAACTACTACTAAATCAAAAGACCAAGAAGTGTTCTCCCATTTCAGTTCTTTTTCTTCCATATAGATTGAAACTGTGTTTCTTATATGTCTTCGTTTTCGTTCATCTATTCTTTCTTCAGCTGGTAGCGTCTCTAGAAATTTTTCATCCGAAACAGTTTTGACTTCAACAAAGTGAAGGACACTATTAAGGTCTTTGGTTATCAAATCCAACTCACCTGTCTTTTTAGTATAGTTCATTTCTAAGACTGTGTGTCCTTTCTTTTTCAAAAAATCAGCTACGATTCTCTCTCCTTTTGCACCTACTTTGTCTTTTTTCATAAAAGTCTTATTAACTAAACTTTTTTCATATTTTACTATATTTCGGACATTTTTTGTCCTTTTATACACATATCCCCAGAGTTATCCACAGTTTTGGCTTAAAAAGTGGATAAATTTGGCACTTTTTTAAAAAAACAAGAAAGTAAGGACAAGATTTTGACCCTTAAACAGAAAATAAAATTTTTGTTTTTGACCCATAAACCCACAAAAAAAATTATCTTTATGTTTCACTTTCTACAAACAAGGATTTAAAATTTAAATCTCTATCTATTTTATTTGGTGCGAGCAGGGGGAATCGAACCCCCATTATCTGATTGGCAACCAGACGTTCTACCGTTAAACTATGCTCGCAAGAAATATTTGTTACTCAAAAATTTACCCTTTACTTCACGCATCTATACTACCATCTTTTTTTTCAAATATGAAACAAGTTAAATATATAACACAAAATAAATTTATTTTTCCATTTCTTACTCTAGTGATTATATCATGACTTATTCAAAGAGTTGTTTTTAAAAAATATAGGATTCCCTTTTTTAGTTTTTACAAAATATGTTCTACAAAAAAATAATAGAACTTTAGTAATACATTGAATAATATCCGTAGTTATTATTTCAAAATAACTGTTCGATAATAAAGAGTACAGAACAATTCCAGCAAAAGATTTCTGTGTTTTAAAAACTTAATTTATGTGCACCCGCCAGGACTCGAACCTGGAACGACGGTTCCGAAGACCGTTGTGATATCCATTTCACCACGGGTGCAGTGAAACAATCATACATTAAATTCGTAAAAAAACAAAAGGTGTAATAGAATAGAGAAGTATTTATGAAAAAGGAAAAGATCAGCAAAGAACAAATACCTGAGACGGCTCGCAAAGTCACTGACACTCTGGTTGAAAAAGGCTTTGAAGCATATCTAGTTGGAGGGTGTGTTAGGGATCTACTGCGCGGTAAAATGCCAAAGGACTGGGATGTGACCACAAACGCAACCCCTGAAGAAATTATATCTATTTTTCCACACACTCATTATGAAAATAATTTTGGAACTGTTGGTGTGGTTTTTGAGGAAGAGGAGAATCCAACCTTACAGATAATCGAGGTTACACCGTTTCGTGTTGAGTCAGAATATTCAGACTCAAGAAGACCTGATTCTGTAGAGTGGGGACAACACATTGAAGAAGATTTAGAAAGGCGAGATTTCACAATTAACGCAATCGCTGTTGATATGCCAAGCCTAAAAATAGTTGACCCGTTTGACGGCCTAAGAGATATTGAGAAAAGAAGGATAAAAGCAGTTCGAGACCCCCGCCTTAGATTCCAAGAAGATGGTCTGAGAATTCTAAGAGCTATTCGTCTTCAGGCAGAACTGAACTTTACAATTGAGCACGAAACTAGCCAGGCTATAGCCGAAAATGTCAGCATTTTAAATAAAATCGCTCAAGAGAGAATCCGAGATGAGCTTATTAGGATAGTTATGTCTCCCAGCCCTGCAGAGTCTGTATTGATTGCACAAAAACTAGGAGTTTTAAAGGAAATAATTCCGGAACTAGAAGAAGGTCTTGGAATGGAACAAACTGCAACTCATAAATATGATGTATTTATGCATCTTTTGGTCGCCCTACAACACACTGCTGACAAGGGTTGGCCTCTAGAAATTCGTCTAGCTGCACTTTTCCACGATATTGGTAAGCCTAGAACTAGACGAAAAGGAGGAAAAAATAACTATACCTTTTATGGACACGAGGTGGTTGGCGAAAGAATGAGTAAGAAAATCCTACAAAAACTAAAATTTCCTAAAAAAACAATTGATAAAGTAGTTACCTTAATTCGTTGGCATATGTTTTTTTCAGATACTGAACAGATTACCCTTTCGGCTGTAAGAAGGATGATAAGCAATGTTGGCAAAGAGAATGTTTGGGATCTAATCAATCTAAGAATTGCTGATCGAGTAGCTATCGGCAGACCAAAAGAAGAACCTTATCGTCTTCGAAAGTATCAATCAATGATTGAAGAAGTAATGTCTGATCCAATATCAGTTGGTATGCTAAAGATTGACGGTAACAACCTACAAAAAGATCTACAGATAAAACCAGGACCAATTATCGGCCACATCCTCCATATTCTACTCGATGAGGTTTTGGAAGATCCTAAACTAAACGAAACAGAATATCTACTAAAAAAAGCTCAAGAACTGTCTAAACTATCAGAAAAGGAGTTAAAAAAGCTTGGCGAAAGAGGAAAAAACAAGAAAGAAGAGGAGGAAGAGCAGAAAGTTAAAAAAATTAGAGGAAAATACGGTATTAAGTAATGTTTCATGTGGAACATTGGTTTCTAATCAAATAGACACGAATCCCCTGTTTCATGTGAAACAGGGGATAATTCATTAACAAACAATGAATATTTTGAAGAATAACTTAGTTGTATGAAGTATCGTTAGATTATGCAAAACAATCAGATAATCAACAATTAAACATTATATATTTCCCTATTGCTAAGTTTTTCTATACTGACTCAAAACAGTAAGTTCTTATCATTAAAGAACATATGCGATTTAAATATTTTTTCTGTAGAAATTTCTATGTTAATTCAACATAAATTAAATTTCTAATTTAATAAACTAAAAAAGATCATTGGCAATTAAATTACTAGCTAGTAAAAATTACGACACAAATTAATCTAGAATAACTATATCTAGGATAACTATTTTACAATATCTATTGTCTGAAAAAAGTTCCCGACTAAATATCCAAAAGAAAAAGATGTGCTATTTACTGAACATATAGAAAAACCAACTGTCGTGGATTTACAAAAATCTTAAATTCAAAAAATGTTTCAAGTGAAACATAAAAAAGGGCTAAAAACCATTAAAAGTAAACAAAACTGTCTGTTTCACGTGAAATATTCATAAAATTTGTACTTTTATATTGAAAAACAGGTAGTTAGTGTTTCATGTAAAACATTATTATCAAAATCCTGAAACAAAAAATACAGAAAAAGAAAACACCCCAAGTACAGAGAGTCTGAAGCTTTAGACAATCTAGCTGGGGTGTTTAGTTATGTTTCATGTGTAACAAGAGTAAAAAAGAGTTTGTTGAGAGGTGTGTTTTTGTTGTAGGTTACACATGAAACTATTCTCTCGAGAGAATCTCTAAAAAAGAACTGTTGAGGAAAGAGCATGTTTGCTGTGGTCGCGACAAAAGACATCAAACACCTACCAATCATTGTAAAGGACATTAAATATTTGTAAAGGACAAAGGTGTGGATAACTAAAAGACAACTAGTGTCCTTAATAATATTTTTATCTGTCGTGATATTTTTTATATATCTCTTTTAAATGCGAGTCTGTAACGTGAGTATATATTTGTGTTGTAGCAATATGTGCGTGTCCTAAAAGCGCTTGGACCGATCGCAGGTCTGCTCCGTTTCGTAAAAGGTCAGTAGCGAAACTATGCCGGACAACATGTGGTGTAACCTTCTTTGTTATTCCTGCTTTAATAGCACAATGTTTTACTACTCGCTCAACAGACCTTGTTGATAACCTCAGGTTGCTATGAGTTCCTGGGTTTTTACTAAGTTGTATAAAAAGCGCATCATCTGTGTCTACCCTTTTGTCTAGATAATTTTTTAGAGCATCTCTTGCGTCTGCTGAAAGAAAAACAACTCTTATCTTTTCCCCCTTACCTCGAATAGAAAATTCCTCTGAATCAAGATCTAGGTCGTCACGCGACAAGGAACAGATCTCAGAAACTCGCATCCCTGTTGAAAAAAGAAGTTCTAGTATAGCTCTGTCACGCAAAGCCCTTAAACTATCCCCTTTTGGCGCTAATCTTAGTCGTTTTAGCTCGTCTGCTGAGATTAAATCGATATCTCTTTCAGAAACCTTTGCTAACTCTATTTTGTCGGGTGACATGGTTTTTATCTCTCTTTTAGCCATATACTTTAAAAAGGAACGCAGAGCTATTAGGTAGTAGTTTTGGGTCTTTTTTTTCATACTACCCAATCCTTGACCAGTGTTTCGACCTGGTTGGCGATTTAGCCAAATTCGAAAAGACCGGACTTTGTCTTCATTAATATCCTCAATTTTGCGAATTTTTGTAAAATCAAAAAATACTTTTAGGTAGTGGTGATAGTTTTCCACAGTTTTTGCACTTCGACCTCTTTCTATTTCCACATATTCCAAAAATTCAGTGATATGTCTTGAAATCGTTTTTTCCATAAATATACTCTACTACGGCCTGAGTTTACTTGCAAAAACTTCAGACGTGTGGTAACTTAACGCTTATGATAACAAAAAATAAGAAAGAGAGAGTTATGGATAAAACCAAAATTCACGATAAGGATACTGGTTCTCCAGAGGTTCAGATTGCGATTCTAACTGAAAGAATCGAGGAACTTTCTTCTCACCTTAAAAAACATAAAAAAGATAGTCATTCAAGACGCGGACTTTTACAGATGGTTGCTGATCGACAAAAGCACATGAAATATCTAAAAGAAAAAGCGCCCAAAAGGCTTGAAAAGGTAGTTAAAAAACTAAATTTGAAAAAGAAAAAGGCCTAAATTGGTCTTTTTCTTTAAAATAAAATGTCTGTCATAAAACATAAAGAACAAAGAGTAGGAGTTTTTATTGATGCTCAGAACCTATACCACAGTGCCAAAAACCTTTACGGATCAAGGGTCAATTTTGGAAACATAGTAAATGACGGAGTTGGTGACAGAGCTTTGATTCGCGCAATTGCTTACGTTATAACAACAGAAACAGGAGAAGAGAAAAACTTTTTTGATGCTTTAGAAAAACTTGGTATAGAAACTAAAACTAAGGATTTGCAGGTTTTTGTTGGTGGGGCAAAGAAAGGTGACTGGGATGTTGGAATAGCAGTTGACGCTATTAAAGCTGCTCCCAAACTAGACACTGTTATTTTAGTGTCTGGAGATGGAGATTTTGTGCCGTTAGTTGAGTATCTTAAGATTAACGAAGGTTGCCAAGTTGAGGTTCTTTCTTTTGGAAAATCTTCTTCAGCTAAACTAAAAGAGGTTGCTGATGATTTTATTGATCTTGATAACGACCCTAAAAGATATTTATTAGGCAAAAAAAGGCAAAGAAGAAAATAATATATAATAACAATGCAAAAAAAAAGTTTCTCCACCGAAATTGAAGGGAAAGAGCTACATGTTGAATTTAATGATCTTGCTGAAAACGCAGACGGGAGTGTTTTGATAAAATTAGGCGACACAACAGTGTTGGTAACTGCAGTGATGTCAAAAGAAGAGAGTAGTATGCCTTTTTTCCCTTTAACTGTTGACTACGAGGAAAAATTCTATGCTGCTGGGGTCATTTTAGGTAGCAGATTTATGCGACGCGAAGGAAGACCTTCCGATGAAGCCATTCTTTCTGCTCGTATGATTGACCGAACCATCAGACCACTTTTTGACCAACGGGTTCGCAATGAAATACAGATAGTTATCACAGTTCTTTCTATCGGTGAGGATGACCCTGATATTCTTTCAATTTTAGGTACATCATTAGCTCTAGCAACTTCAGATATTCCTTGGAACGGTCCAGTTAGTGCGGTTCGAATAGGTAAAAAACTTGAAGACGGATCAATTTTAGTAAACCCAACATACCCTGAAAGGGAAGAGGTCAGCTCAAATCTAGATATGGTAATCTGCGGAAAAGAGGATGGTGTTACAATGCTCGAAGCTGGAGCCTACGAGGTATCTGAGAACGATATATCCTTAGCTCTCGATAAAGGTCGTTTAGTTTTACAGAAACTACAAGATTTTCAGAAAAAGATTGTGCAGGAAATGGGTAAAGACAAAAGAACTGTTCATATAACTGAGGTTTCTGAAGAGGTGAAGGAACTGTTTTCTAAGGAGATAGAACCTAAGATGGCGCCTTTTGTTTTTAGCAAAACACCAGGAAAAGACAAAATTACAGAACTAAAAAATATGTGGAAAACAGTTTTGAAAGATAACGAAATTCAAGAAATTGATCTGGCTAAAGAGTACTTCGAACAAAAAGTTGATGAGATGATTCATATTGGAGCAATAGAAGAAGATAAAAGAGCCGATGGTAGAAAAATTGATGAAGTTCGTCCACTCTACGCTCAGGCTGGAGGAATCTCAAATATTCTACATGGATCAGGAATATTTTATCGAGGAGGAACTCATATTCTCTCAGCTTTAACTTTGGGAGGACCGAGTGACGCACAGATAGTTGATGGAATAGAAGTTCGAAACAACAGTAAAAGATTTATGCACCACTACAACTTTCCACCATTTTCTGTTGGTGAAACTGGAAGAATGGGTGGGATGAACCGTAGAATGATCGGGCATGGAGCATTGGCTGAAAAAGCAATGATTCCTGTTATTCCAACCAAAGAAGACTTTCCTTACACAATCAGAATAGTCTCAGAAGCATTGGCTTCTAACGGCTCAACCTCAATGGGTTCAATCTGTGGCTCAACTCTAGCCCTGATGGATGCTGGAGTGCCAATAAAAGCACCTGTAGCTGGAATTGCTATGGGACTAGTAGTTGATCAAAAAGATTCTAATAAATACAAAATTCTGACAGATATCCAAGGCCCTGAAGACCATTACGGCGATATGGACTGTAAGGTGGCTGGAACCCGAAAAGGTATAACTGCTGTCCAGATGGACACAAAACTAGAACAGATTTCTTTCGAAGCTATAAAAGAAACTGTGGAAAAAGCTAAAGCTGCTAGATTGCAGATCCTTGATGTGATAGAACAAGAGATAGTTGAACCCAGAAAAGAGGTTTCACCTAATGCTCCATCTATTATAATACTTTCAATCAATCCCAAAGATATTGGTACCGTTATAGGGCCTGGTGGTAAAACAATAAACGGTATTAAAGATGTTACTGGAGCTGATATCGATATCGAGGACGATGGTTCAATTTACATAACTGCACCAAACCAAGAAAAAGGCCAACTTACTAAAACAGCAATCGAGGAGTTGGTTCGAAAGTATGAAAAAGGTGATGAAATCGAAGGAGAGGTTGTTCGAATAGTAGATTTTGGAGCATTTGTAAAGATTGGGCCCAACACTGACGGATTAGTCCATGTTTCGGAAATTGCATCTTTTAGAGTTGAAAAAGTTGAAGATTATCTTAAGGTTGGGGATAGAGTTCCGGTTGTAGTTAAGGAGGTTGATGAAAAAGGTAGAATTTCTCTCTCTATTAAACAAAGAGATCCTGATTTTATTAAAAAATAGATACTGTTTATATTTTTTAGTCAGTTTAACAAGTAATTAATAGAAAAAACAGGAAGTTCGTTAGAACCTCCTGTTTTGTTTAGTGTCATCTCCTTGGATTGAGAGAGACTCTGAGCCTTTCGTTCAAGATGGCGAGTTCCTCTGTGAGAGAAGACAGCTTTTTCGGTTGATCTATGTACTGACCAACTTGAGGTTGGTTTTTTACATTTGAGACCTTGAGCATATCCCGGACTTCCTCCTTGAAAGAAGAGAACTCCTCATTGAGATGTTCAAGCCCTTCTTGGATTAACTTATTTTCAGCCCGACTCATCTTTGCTTGAGTCTCGATTCCGGTCTGTAAAACCAGAGGCGATTCAACTTGCTGTGCCAGAGTCCTGTTCACTTGAACAAGCCCTAGGATAGTAACAAGAAGTACCACCACCAAGAGCAACAGCAAAGATACTATCCAGACTAATTGCCTTTTTAGGATATATTTATTTGCTATAACAACAATTCTGTTCATCTAATTTCCTCCTTTTCTATTTTTGTTTATTGTTCTTTAGTGTAAAGAACGATCAAATGTATGTATATCACAAAAATCTGGTTTAGTCAATTTTTGTTTACTCTAAAAAACTAAATCTAATTAATACTTTACTTTTTCTACACTTAATTCGATAATACAGATATGAATGAAGAAAACACACAACAAACTGAACAATACTTTTCTAATCCAGAACCAGAAAAGGTAGAGATTGCAAACTGGAAATTTATTTTATCTATTTTAGCTTTTGTTTTAATACTCTCTGGAATAACTCTACTTGTCCTTATTAATTTTTTTTCAGCTGAAGAAGTCTTTGAAAAACCAGTAATTCCTGTCTCGTACACCGCTGTCGAAGTTCAAAGTCATGAATTTATTGAACAAAACTTTCTACATTTTGCAAGATTAGCGTTAGAGTCAGAAAAGCGAGCAAACATAAGCTTTCTAGCAATAGACGGAAAAGTCTTACATTCAGTTTCTTCTTTTTTCTCTAGGATAAAAGAACCTGTGCCAAACGAACTTCGAAAATCAGCTCTGGGAATCTCGATAGGGTATTTTTCTGAACAAAGAACATCTTTCCCTTTTGTTTTAATAAAAGGAGTTGATCAGGCTAGTCTACAAAAAGGGATGCTTAGTTTTGAAAACACATTGCCATTGAGTCTATCTGATTTTGGAATAACCTCCTCTGTAAACACAGGATTTAGAACTCAACATATTTTAAACAGCTACGCTCGTATAAACGGAGTTCTTTATGGATACCTTGATAATAAAACAGTTGTTATAGTAAGAGACGAAGCTGATTTCAGAGCTATTCTAAACTTCTACCGAGATAGAATTTAATATTAACCAAAATTTATTTGCACAAAAACTCTATGGTGATAGAATTTAATTATATGAATGAAAAAGATATAGAAAAATTTAAAACAGAACTAGAAAAAGAGAAAGAACTTTTGGAGAAAGAGATGGATACAGTAGGAGAGAGAAACCCCGAAACTCCTGGTGACTGGCAAGCTCGTCCAGACAGAGGTGATTTTTCAAGCTCCGATTCAAGTGAGTCAGCTGATTCTTCTGAATCTTACGGTGGGAACTCAGCCATCCTTGATCAGTTAGAAACTAGATACAAAAATATTACAAAAGCCTTAGAAAGAATAAAGTCTGGTGAGTATGGTATCTGTCGAATCTCTGGAGAGAAGATAGAGAAAGAAAGACTAGAAGCTAACCCTGCTGCTGATACTTGTATTAAACACAGGGAAGAATAATAAAAATATAAAATGTCGTTTGCAAAGGTGTACAGTGCTCAACCAGCTTTGAATCCACCAATAATTGAGGTTGAAGTTGACCTCTCGCAAGGATTACACTCTTTTAGCCTTATTGGCCTACCAGCTAAAACTGTGGAAGAGTCGAAAGACCGAATATCCTCAGCTATTAAAAATATTGGTTTTACATCACCGAAACAAAAAAACCAAAAAATTGTAGTTTCTTTAGCTCCTGCAAATGTCAAAAAAGAAGGTGCTGCGTATGACTTAGCTATTGCTCTTGGTTATCTTTTGGCGTCAGATCTTGTGCGTTTTAATGCTGAAGGAAGGTTGTTCATTGGGGAGTTATCCTTGGATGGTTTTCTGAAAAAAACCGTAGGGGTTCTACCAATAGTTAGAACTGCTAAACAAAGAGGTTTTAAAGAGGTTTTTGTACCACCTGAAAACGCCAAAGAAGCTGCGTTGGTTCAAGGAATAGATATCTATGCTCCGAAAAATCTCCGAGAGTTAATTGCCCACCTTTCTCCTAAAGAAAGTGCGGAGCACGATCCGTCTTTATTGGGCGTAAAGATAGAAAAACAAACAAAAACAGTGGTTACTAACAGAATCCTAGAACTACCAGATCTTTCAGAAATTTGTGGTCAAACCCAAACCAAAAGAGCTCTAGAAATTGCGGCAGCTGGAGGTCACCACGTTGCTATGTACGGCCCACCAGGATCTGGAAAAACAATGTTGGCTCGTGCTTTTACCTCGATCCTACCACCACTTTCTTTAGACGACTCCTACGAGGTGACCTCAATTCATTCTATCGCCAACAACCTCGGAAATGAGCCTCTTATAACACATCCACCGATTCGATCACCACACCACTCAGCTTCTTATGCTTCATTTGTTGGTGGAGGTATGGACCCAAAGCCAGGAGAGATAACTCTTGCCCACAACGGGGTGCTCTTTATGGATGAGTTTCCGGAATTTGAACGCAGGATTATTGAGTCTCTTCGTCAACCAATCGAAGAGAGGAAGATACAGATCTCGAGATCAAAAGAAACTGTCGTTTTTCCAGCCAACTTTGTTTTAATCGCTGCTATGAACCCTTGTCCTTGTGGTTATCTCTCGACTGAGAACAGGCGCTGTGTCTGCACTCCACAGGATATTATGCGTTATCAAAAAAAGATATCTGGACCAATTACAGACAGAATAGATATATGGACAGAAGTTAGCGCTGTTCCAGCAAAAGATCTTTCTCTGGACAAGAAAAATAAAAACCAGACCAGTAAGGATGTATACGAAAAAGTTAAAGATGCTCGAAATATTCAGACAAATCGATTTAAAAAACTAAAGATAAAAAATAACAGTCAGATGAGTCCCGAACAGTTAAAAAAACACTCTGGTTTATCGAAAAAAGCCCAAAACACATTAAACTCAGCAGCGGAAAAACTGGAGTTTTCTGCCAGGTCTTATCACCGAGTGATAAAGGTAGCTCGGACTATTGCTGACTTGGAACACTCTGAAGATATTTTAGAACATCACATCTTAGAAGCTACACAGTATCGACCAGACCGATCAATGTCTATTTTTTAAAACAAAAACTTTATATAAAAAAACCGGTGAAATCCGGTTTTTTTAAGTCTATATATTTAAAATATTTTAGTAAGCAAATGGGTTTCTTGCGCCATGAACCTCAAAGTGAACGTGTGGGCCAGTTGAGAGTCCGGTACTACCAACTGTTCCTATAACATCTCCTTGGGAAACATACTGACCAACAGAAACGTAGTTATATTGGTTGTGAGAATAAAGAGTTCGTGTGCCGTTTGGATGACTTATAACAATCATATTACCGTAACCACCGTTCCAGCCTGTAGCACTCTGAGTCACTGTACCACTTGCTGCAGCATAGATTCTGGAGCCAATACCGTTTACTGGAGCCATATCAACTGCGTTATAACCATGCAGTCTTTGAGTGATTATGTATGTGCCAGGTTTAAGAGGAGGAATAAATCCACTACTTATCGCTTGGGAAGGGGAAGGTTGGGAAACTGCCTGTATACTAACAGATGAAGTGGTTGAGCGTGTGGTCTGTGTAACAATATTTTTCTGTCTTTTTTGGGCACCAGGAATATTTATCGGGTTACCTGCAATCAAAACATCGTTGACCGAAAAATGGTTGAATTTAGCAATTTCTTTTACAGAAATATCGTAGTATTCAGCTATTTCAGAAAGAGTCTCTCCGGAACGAACTCTGTGCCGAACACCTGAAAAAGGTAAAATATGTAGTTCTTGACCAACCTTAAGAGAGTTGGGATCACTGATGTCATTTTCCCAAACTATTGTCTCTTTAGTTACATTAAACTCTTTTGCCAAACTTTCGATTGTGTCGTTAGCCCTAACTTCGTGAATAAATGACATACTTCCACCTCTACCACTAACTTTGGAGCTTGAGACCTGAGTACTGAAATCTCCAGAAATAAAGGCTAGTCCATCTTCTGTAAATCGAGGGCTGTAGTTATGAAATTCATCTGAGAAAAGATCATCTCCTAAAAGAGTGATGTTTACAGAGTTTTCGCCTACCAAAAGATGAGACACGCTTGCATACGTGTCTTCTTGATTTCCAAATACATATATGGACTGAACCGCTAGAATAACAAAAACGAAAACAACCGTGGTCCATGTTCCATGGTCATAATTCTTTTGTTTTTTAGACCTTTTTCGGTCGTAAAATCTATTTTTCGACCAATCCTTCTCGTTTCTTACCAATGAAGAATTGGGGTCCTGTGCATTTGGTAAAATAAGCTTCGATTTAGCTTCCTAAAATGTCTGGAAAACCTCTCATCTCTCTACGTAGTTAATTATATACACTTAAACTGTCTGGTCAACCTTAAGTGGGGATAATGTTTTTTCTATATTTTTTGTTATTTTTATGCCAAAAAACTCAGCACTATGATACTATGAGATCTCAAATGAATCTAGATGAACACAATTTTAACAAAGCCCAGGAAGAGGCTTTAAAAGCCGGTGCAGGACCAGTTTTAATAATAGCTGGAGCTGGAACAGGTAAGACTAAAACCTTAACTGCTAGAGTAGCGAGGTTAATTGCTGATGGTTGTGATCCAGGGCGAATCTGCGCGATCACATTTACTAACAAAGCAGCTCGAGAGATGCGAGAAAGAATCGAAAAACTCACATCAAGGATTCCTGAAAATCCATACTCTAATCAAAAAAACAATCCTTTTATAGGAACCTTTCATGCTCTTGGTTTATTGATTATTCGAGAAAACCTTGAAAGTTTTAATCTTCCGAGACATTTTTCTATCCTAGATCGATCAGAATCTAAAAAAATGGTTCGAGAGGCCATCAAAAGAGCTGGGCATTCGACCGATGACTTTGACATTGGAAAAACTCTCGGTGTTATATCCAGATACAAAGGAAGCGGAGTCATGCTTCAAAGCTTTTCAAAAAACACCAAAAACAGTCAGGACGCATTGACTGTTGCACTTCCGGTCATCTGGCAGGAGTATGAAAATCTTTTGTCGGAAGAAAGGTCATTGGATTTTGATGACCTACTTTTACGTCCAGTAACCTTGCTAAACAGCCAACCCGAGGTTTTGAAAAAATACCAAGATCGTTGGCAGTGGCTACATATTGACGAGTATCAAGACACCAATCGAGTTCAGCACGAAATGATACGTTTACTTGCCGAAGAACATCAAAATATTTATGCTATCGGTGACCCAGATCAAACCATCTACAGCTGGAGAGGCGCAGAGATAGAAAACATATTGCGTTTTGAGAAAGAATACTCAAAGGCTCAGGTTTTTTATCTAAAAGAGAACTACCGATCCAGTGAGATAATTCTCTCTGCAGCTAATCAGATAATCGAAAAAAACAAAAAACGTAAAAAGAAAGACCTGTTTACCCAAAAAAGTGGTGGCTCAAAAATTAAAGTACGAACCTTTTGGAGTGAAACAGGAGAAGCTCAAGGAATCGCAGAAGAGGTAAAGAGACTTCTTCACTCTGGAGTAGATCCGAAGGAGATTGTGGTGATGTACAGAGCAAACTTTCAGTCTCGAGTTCTAGAAGAAGTTTTTTTAGGTGAAGAAATCCCATACTGTACTTCTGGCGTAAGATTTTTGGAAAGACAGGAGATAAAAGACTTGGTGGCTTTTTTACGAGTTTCGCTATCTCCAGAGAGTCGGGGAGATTTAAAGAGGGTTATCAATAAACCACCTCGTGGAATTGGTAAGGTTGGATTTCTGAAAATATTGGAAGGGAGAGAAGAAGAATTACCCAAAAAAACCCTTGAACAGTATCAAAATTTCAAAAAAGTCTGCCAAAAAGTTGCAGACCTGGCAAAAAACTCTGTTTCAAAAGCAGTAACCTGTATTATTAAAGACGGTGGATTCGAGAAATACTTTCAAGAGTACGGTGAGGACGAGAGATTGGAAAACATCTACGAACTAGTAACTCTGGCTCGTAGATATGATGGCACAGAGGGTGGAGTAGACCAGTTCTTGGAACACATTGCGTTGTTTTCAGAGCAAGACTCCTTTAACGAGGACACTGTGGGGGTACGCCTATCTACTGTTCATGGAGTAAAGGGTTTAGAGTTCGATCACTGTTTCATAACCGGTCTTGAGCAAGGACTTTTTCCTCATACTGACGAAAACACAACCCCAAATAAAGAAGAGGAGGAGCGTAGACTTTTTTATGTTGCTTTAACACGAGCTCGGGTTAGCGCGCATCTATCTTTGGCTCGTGAAAGAGTTATCTTTGGCTCAACTCAAAGCAATCTTCCTTCTGAATTTCTTGGAGATATGAATATTGATCTACTGGATCAAAACAACAGTGCCGAATCAACAAGATCAGACAATAAACCTTTAATAAATATAGAATTTTGAAACATCTACCAAAAAAACAACTAGGGCAAAATTTCCTTAACTCGGTAGGGGCTTTGGAGTTAATAATTAAAGAAGCTGAACTTAGTAAAGAAGATTGTGTTCTGGAAATCGGACCCGGGAAAGGAGTTTTGACCGAGAAACTACTGCTTCAGACAAAGATGGTTGTTGCGGTGGAAAAAGACCGAGATTTGTTACCTTTTTTAAATGAAAAATTTGAAAAGGAGATCAGAGAAAAAAAGTTAGTCTTAGTTGAAGGAGATGTGCGTGATATAGATATTCAAAACTATCTGCCTCAGAAATATAAATTAGTTGCCAACATTCCATATTACTTAACAGGTGATTTATTGAAAAAAACTTTTTCAACTACTTACCCACCAAAAAGCATGGTCTTGTTACTCCAAAAAGAAGTGGCTCAAAGAATAACCGACCTAAAAAAATCATCAATTCTAGCAGTAAGTGTTTGGGCCTACGGGGAACCGAAGTTTGTTAAAACTGTAAAACGTGGAAGTTTTCAACCAGTTCCAAATGTTGATTCAGCAATTTTGTCTATAAAAAATATCTCAAAAAAAAGTTTTGAACACTTTCAGGTTTCAGAAGAAAAATTTTTTAAAGTCTTAAAGGCTGGTTTTGCTCACAAAAGGAAAAAATTGAGAAAAAATCTAGGAGAGGTTTTTCCTGACATAAATATTGAAAATTTACTCAAAAACTGCGAACTTTCAAATGACTGTCGAGCAGAAGAACTCAATGTAAACAAATGGTTTTGTTTGTCTCAGAAACTATAACCTAAAATGAGGTTCCTATTTGATGTATAGTACCTATTGGCGGTGGTGTAGCAGGAATACAAAATTTACCAGTTAAACAAACTGCTCCTGGAGTGTAATTACCCAAGGCCCAAACACCGATTCGTGCGTGTTGATATTCGCGAAATGGTATCGATCTTCCAGGTAGAAAAAGAAAGGTCCCTGGATTTGTTCCTGTTATTGTTATTACAAAAGAGCCAGGACCTGGAGTGCAAGAGCACTCCTGCCAAAAAGTTATTTTGCCACCAAAAACAAGTGGTGATTGACTTTGAACCTCTTTTTGCTTGTGATAAAAAACACCGACAAAAACAAAAGTTAATAATATCAATATTACAAAAGTTCTGAATAAGTATTTTTTTTGCATAATAATTCTATATTTCTAACTCAAAAATAATTGGCTCCGCACTAATCCCTTTCTCATTTTTAATGTAAATATAAACATCTGTGGTATTTTCCAAATTTGATTTTCCGGTTAAAACTAGAGCCTCTACTTCAGGATTGTTACTTAAAGGAGTCATTTTAAATTCCAGAGTTTGACCATTATCTGAAACAACTCCCTTTATTTCATTGTACGTTGTCATAATCGTATTGTCAGTAGTAAAATTACTACCTCTAACCACGACCGTTTTTCCATATTTGCCAGAAGAGGGACTGATGGAATCTATTTTTGGGGGTTGATCAGATGGTCGCGTTATTATAAAAAAACTCTCCCCAAAAGCTATCTCACGGCCATCTGATACTCTAACCTGATACTCTCCGCGAGGAATAGATGAGGGAATTCGAACCGAAATTTTTCCATCGTTGATGACATTCACGGAATCGATAGAATAATCATTACCAAAAAGTACTTTTAAATTACCTACTCTATTAGAAAAACCTGAACCTATAATTTCTAAAGAAGTAAAATGGGGTCCAAAATATTTAGAAGGGAAAGCTAACATAAAATCATCAGAACTTCCTAAGTCTATATCTAGAGATGAAAAATTATCTCTTTTGGGTGGTTTTATTAGATTTGGGTTCATTAAACTACCAGACACGGTTTGAGTTTTTTCTGTCTGGTTTATTTTGTTTCTAGTTAAGGGTCCAAAAAATCCTGTTCCGCGGTTTAGGTTCGCTGGTACTAAGACCTCGGATCTATATTTTTCTTGAAAACGAACAACTGCTGAATGAGTTAAGGAACCGAAAAATTCTGTTTCATTACCAGGAGAACCTGGACCACTCGAGGCTACGCGTGTCTGATGATCTTGATTTAAAATTTCCTGTAGACGAAGCACATCTCGACCTCTGTCTCCCAACTTTAGGTTTCTGTTAAATGTTACTTTGTTCTGATTTTGGCTTACTGTACTTTGATTCTCTGAAACTGATTTTTTTATTACAGGAGTTTCAGAACTACTTAGTCCAAACCAAAAAGATAACAGCCTCTCTTGATCAGAATAATCTTTTGGGCTTGCAACAGAAGAGCTAGGAACAACTAAAAGAATTAGAAAAACAATTATAATAAAATACAAAAAAATAATCTGGAGCGAAAAAGGATTTTTAAAACAGTTCTTTTTTGAGAACATAATGATATAGTTTAATTTAAGCTGAGTATAACATATGTTAAAAAAATATATAGACATTTTACCATTTTTTACACCAATTTTATTGTATCTTTCTTTTTGGTTTGGGAGTCTTATAGCTCTTATAAGTTTAGTGCCTTGGCTTTATTTCTTAATAAAATCACCGAGCAACAAAAGGAGCTACCTGATCGACACTTTAGTTGGAACTATTTTTGGACTAACTGTGCTTTTACCTCTTTTAAGTTTTCAAGGGCAACCTTTGTTTTTTGTTGAAGGAATATTACTAGATTATTTTAAATTAATATTTGCTAGCATTATAATCTTAACAGCCATTATGGGTGGGGGGCTGTTTTTTTTCATCTTTGGGTGGTTTTTTAGAAAAATTAAATTAAGTTTTTTATTAAAAACTTTTATTTTTTCTTTGGTTTGGGTAGTTATGGAATATGTTCGAGCGAACTTATTTTTTGGACTAAGTTGGGGGCATTTAGGATTTCTACTCCACTCTTCTCCACAGATGATACAGTTAGCATCGATTTGGGGAGTTTATGCATTAGGTTTTGTTGTTCTGTCTGTAAACATTTCTCTAACTGGGGTTTTGGCTTCAGATAAAAAGAAAAATCGAGTTCAGTATTCGGTTTTATTTTTAATAATCTTAATTTTAGTCTACGGATATGGAGCTCTAACCCTTCAAAACAAATCAGACGAAGAACTTGGTTTAACAGTAGCTGTTTTAAGTTCTCCTTATAATACTGTAGGAATTACTGAGTCTGGTATTTTCAATAAAATTGAGTATGAGCTTAGGGATATTTTATCAAAAAAACAAATCAGTGTTGTGGTTTTACCTGAAAACATATTTCCTTTTTTCATAATAGACCGAAAAACTTTTCAACCAATAGGTCTTGACCAACAGGGTGGAATTTATAATCTCTACTCCTTATTAACAGATTTTTCTAAGACACACCCTCAACTCTCAATAATATTTGGAGTACATTTTTTAGACGAAGCTCAAGATAAATATTTAAACTCGTTGGTTGTTATGGAGAACGGGGAACTAAAAGATAGTTATCAAAAAATAAATCTCTTACCGATAACTGAGTCTGTGCCAGATAGATTTGAAAAAGAACACGCTAGACTTATGGTGAGTGGAGAGAAAAAACTTATGAATACCCAGCATGGACTAGTAAGAGGTTTAATCTGTTCTGAGGTTGCTGTTTTTTCAAATAATAGTTCTGAAGAAACAATTTTGAATATTATATCTGGTAATGATTTAGTAGTTCCAACTAGACAAGTTTTTTATTATCACCACATTATGAGTAAAGTTCAGGCAGTAAGTAATCGAAACTACACATTAAGGTCAGTTAAAGGTGGCGTCTCGAGTATCATCAGCCCTTACGGAGAAGTTCTGAAACACACAGAGTTAGGGCGTAAAAAAGAAAATATCACTACTTTAATTTTAGAGATTTAGGCATAAAAAATATTATAAAAAAATTGATGCTAGTAAACCAAACTGTGTATTACTTTCTTTGTTATTTAATATGTTTTTCTGATATAATTATTACAACTTAAGAGGTTTGTTGATTATGAAAATAAAAATAAAAATTATTATTCCTATCGCTGTGATAGTGATAGTTATAACTGCAATTGGAGTTGGTGCACAACCTGATTCATACAACCGCCAGGACTTAGAAGCTTTATCAACCGAATCACAAGAAAGATCAGCTTCTTGGACAGAAGAGCTAGAGCGTGTTTTGTTCGAATCAGAGGAAAAAGATCCTCGGGCACACAATCTAGAGAACCTGACTGAAGCAGCTTCCAAGGAGTTGTTTGCTTTTTTTATTCAAAATCAAGAATATGGAATAGAGCCTGATCAAGATGCATATCTAGATTTAATAGAGAAACTAATAGATGAAATAGACATCCCTGAAATACTTTTTAATAAATCAGACATTAAAACAACAACAGCAGTAGACCAAGAAAGTTTAAGAAAATACGCCCAAGAGATGGGTCGAGTGATTACTGAAAACTCTCCACAAAGTGAACACGAGATGGATATCTACCTGGAAGCCATGGATAAAAATAATCGTATTCGTTTAGCTGACCTAAATATAATAATCAAAGGTTACAACAAAATTATTTCTGAGGCTTTGGATGTTTCGGTTCCAGAATCTGCACTAGAAATTCATCTTGAAGTCCTAAACAGTATGAAAAGAACCCAACACAATATCTCTGATCTAACATACTCTTTTATTGATCCATTAAGAGGTCTCTACGGTATCAGAAACTACTTTGCTGGTGCCGACAAAATGTACAAGGCTTTTATTAATGTTGCTGAATACTTTGATGAACAAGGTATCAGTTTCGAAAGAGGTGAACACGGTTGGCATTTTACATATATGCAAGATCTAGAAATCTAATATGAGATACGGACTTAAAAAAAATAAAATTGTTGCTAAAAAAGGAGTTGCTTTCATTCTACTTTTTGCTCTGTTTTTATCACCAATTCCAACTTTCTTTTCTGAAAATCAACCCTCGAAAGCAATAGCACAAGTTGTTCCAGTTCTTGATTCTGTGAATCTAACTCAAAACACCACAACAGCTGGAGCAACAACTGCAACTGCTGCCGCTACTGCAACAACCGCAACGGCCACCACATGGCTTACTGCAGCAAAAGAAGGGGCTCTGGACGGAATCGCTTGGGCTTTGACTCAAGCTATATTGTCTAGAATGGTCTCGAGCATAACTGACTGGGTTAACAGTGGTTTTCAGGGTTCACCAGCCTTTATCGAAAATCCTGGCAGATTTTTACTTGGTATCGCTGATGAAATCGGTGGGGCATTTATTGAGTCTATTGCACCATGGTTATGTGAGCCTTTTCGTCTTGATATTCAAATGCAACTTTCGCTTCATTTAGAAACATCAAGAACAACATCCATACCGAGATGTACCGTAACGGATGTAATAGAGAACATAGAAGGTTTCTTAGCTGGTGACTTTATTCAAGGTGGGAGAGGTGGTTGGAACGCTTGGTTCTCATTAACTCAAAATCAACAAAACAATCCACATGGATCGTATCTTCAAACTAGTTCCGAAATGGCTGTTCGGATTGAAGGCGCTCAATCCATTACCTTAATCGAACTAGACTGGGGCCAGGGATTTCTTTCGTGGAAGGATGGAGATGGAAACATTCAGACACCCGGAACTGTTATCAACAACCAACTAAACCAAGCCTTACCTAGTGGAATGCGAAGTTTAGAGTTAGCTGATGAGTTTAATGAATTAGTTGGAGCTTTGCTGGGTCAGTTTATGAATCAGGTTTTCTCTAGCGGGGGATTAAGTGGAGCCTCTCGTGGTGGAAGAACAATCGGTCAAAGAAGCGCTACTCAGAGATTACTAGATGAATCCAATATTCAAGAAAGTCGAGCTGATGGAATTGAAGCCTTAGATACAACAAACATTTATGAATTTACCGAAGAAGATGGAACAGTTATTAGCTCGTCCCAGTTTGTTTCCGTTGATGGATTTCCGGAAAAACAATGGCTTGAAGCATCAGGTGTGAATAATTTAATAGTTGACGGAAACAGCGGTCCAATAATAGTGAACTACTCAGTAGATGGTGAGGAGGGTACAACAGACATTTCTGATCGTAATTTTACTGGCCATGCAAATTTCTCTCCTGATCCAGAACAAGAAGTACAGGTTTGGGTTTGGAGTGAGGGAACTGGTTGGTTTTTTATTCCAAGAAACCTACGTTTGTACATTGATCAAGATTCTCGACTTGGAAATATTGAGTTTACCGGAGAAGACAGGGCTTCAAACTGGATAGAGACTCCAGACGGAGCAGTGGATGACGATGAAGATATAGGGGGTCTATGGATATTCATCGAACAATAGAAAATGATAAAAAATATAAAAAATAAAATTTATTTAAAAAGAATTGTAATCTACTCCTTACTTTTTTCTTTTATCTTTCTACTACTACCTTTCAATCTGGAAAATGGAGACAGCTATCTTCCTTCATTAAACAATCTTTCAGCTCAAACATATGGGGAAGATTTAAGGATTAGTGATTTACCGCTTGACACAAGTCAGTGTTTTACATTTAGAGGTGGTTTTAATTGGGCAGCTTGTTTTACAGTCTTTGGAGCTAATATTTCCTACCTTTTTCTAACTGTTACAAGTTGGTTCCTTTGGATGGCTGGCGAGGTTCTGGATTTTGCGATGAAGTATACGGTGATAGAAATGGGGCAAAACATAAATGCAATTGATGGAATTGACGCTGCTTGGACAGCCTTTCGAGATCTAGCCAACATGTTTTTTATATTTATCTTGTTATATGTTGCAATCTCTACTGTTTTAGGTTTAGGAAGTATCGACACAAAAAAAACATTAGTGTATGTAATTATTTTTGCTCTCCTTATAAATTTCAGCCTATTCTTCACAAAGGTTATTGTCGACACAACAAACTTTGTAGCCACTGGATTCTACAGCGCAATATCTCAAGACAACGAATCACTGTCACAGGCTTTCATGAATCCTTTAAAGTTAACTACCACATACACTAACAAACAAGGGGCTAGTGCACTTATAGAAGGTGTTGGTGGAGGAGATGACAACTACGCTAGTATTTTTATGATTGGTATTGGTGGATCAACGATGATTATAGTTACAGCATTTGTTTTTCTGGCCGCTACATTTATGTTCGTTGTTCGCTACATTGTTTTGATATTTTTAATGATTCTTTCTCCTCTTGCTTTTGTAAGCATGGTTCTACCTAAAACACAAAGCTATGCAAATCAGTGGTGGCAAGCCCTAATAAACTACTCTATCTTTGCTCCTTTGTTTTTTGCTTTGATCTGGGCCTCACTGTTTGTTTTAACCGGAGGTCCGGGCGGTGCAGGAATCCTGGGAGATCCAGGGAGTGCAAGCTTGTCGAGTGGTTTTTCTGGAAAAAGCGACGGGTCAGCAGACCAAGGAGCGATCACTTTATTTTTCAATTTTGGTATTGTAATAGGTTTGATTATGGCATCACTCTTGATTGCTCAAAAACTAGGAATGGCTGGATCATCTAATGCTATTGGTTGGGCCAAGAAATCTATCAGTAAAACTCTACGCTCTCCTTTGGCTGTTGGTAAATACGCAGGTGGCCGTGCTCTTGGAGCTGCAGCAAAAAGAGCACAAAGCTCAGAAAGACTTAGAAACTTAGCCACTTCTGATAGTACAATTGCAAGAGGTGTAGGAAATCTAGCACTTGATGCTAGCGAGGGTGCATACAAAAAAACAGGGCAGAGAGACAGGGACGACAGGGCAATTAAAAAAGAAGTGAGCAGGGCAGAAAGACTTGGTCCAAGTGTTGCTCAAACTCAAAAAGCAGATGACGATCTTCGAAAGGCTGAAGGTGGTGAGGGGATGGAGCAAGCTTACTCAGAAATTGGAGGAAAAGCTGCAGAACGTCAAAAATTAATAACAGAAAACGAGGAAAACAAGAAATCCAACCGAGAAATAGACGATAAAATTAAGAAACAACAACAAATAAAAGATAGCGCTACTGACCAGTCTACTTATAATACAGCTCTCAAAGAAATAGAGGAGTTAGAAAAACAGAAAAAACCTGAGTCTGATCTGGGACCCAATAGTGAGGTAGGAAGGCTTGAAGATGAAATTAAAAAAACTCGTGAGGCTATAAAAGCAAACGATGAACTTATTGAGGCTCGCAAAAAGAGAGATAATATAAGAGGTGTAACCACAAAAGATGTTGAGTCTCGAAGAGCGAAACTTGGAGTCAGTGAAGAAGAACTAAAAACAATGAGTAGCTCAGACAAAGAAACTTACGGATTAAAGGAAAAATCCTCTCTAAGAGAAACAAGGCAGGCAAAATATGCAGATAACACAACAAAAGAAAAACCTTTCTACTTACCAGATACAAGTCGTACATTCTCCTACCAAAAAAAACCTAAAGCAATAAAACTTGAACAAAAAGCGGCTATTTTGAAAAAGACAAACGCTTCACCAAAAGATATTAAAAATGAAAAACTAATCGATGCTATAAAAACAGGTGATGCTGAAAAAGCAAAAGAGGTAATAAGTCAATAACATGGAGGAAATAATCAAAACATTTAAAGAAAAACAGGATTCTATACCAAAGAACCTTAAAATCTACATTAAGGAATCTGGTTGGGATAAAAAGATTTTAGAAATATCTAGGGCTGTGGAACTGAATAATAAACAAGAACAGAGACTAATTCTAGAAGTGGCGATGGTGCTTCACGGCATCAGCCATATTGCTGATTTTATAGACAGTATCGAGGAAGGTCTTCTGATTGATTCAGAAAAATCTGAGTCAATATTCTATGAAGTTAATCAGGAAATATTTCAACCTGCTATAGATCTAATTGGAGAGATGTACAGCAGAATGTTAATCGCAGAAGGAGAGGTTCCACCACCCGAAGAAAAAGAATTTTGGGACTCAGTGTCATATTCCAAAGAAGAAACACCTGTAGAACACAGAGAACCGCCAAAACCGCCACGGCCTGAACAAAGCACACCGACTAGTCTGGAAGAAAAAGTTAAATCTACACATACAGAAAATTCCTCAGTAAACATAGAAAAATCTGAAGAAACACCTGTTCAAAATTCAAACCCACAAACACTTAGAGAGAAAATTAACTCAGAAGAAAGTTCAAAAAACTCTATGGACCGAGAAAGTATCTTGAGAGAGATTGAAGATTCTAGGTTCCAAAACAACGACACCGAAACACTAAAAAACAGTAGCCACAGTAAGCATGGAGATAGTTATCCAGATGGTGACCCTTATCGCGTACCAGCTGAATAAAACCAGATGTAAGTCACATATGGTTTAGACCTAAAAACTTAGTGTGCTAAAATACAGATGCTCTAGACTAATTTTAAATTAAACATATTATGCGATTCCAAGTACCACAGTTTATTGAGATTGAAGATAAAATATTCGGCCCATTAACCTTTAAGCAATTTATATATGTTGCTGGAGGGGGTGGAGGTGTGGTTGCTTGTTTAATTCTTTTGCCAACATATTTAGCAATCTTAGTCTCAATCCCGATTGGTTTTTTGGCTGTTGCGTTAGCTTTCTACAAAATAAACAACCGTCCATTTATTAACATTATGGAATCAGCTTTTAAATATTTTACAAGCAGTAAACTATATGTCTGGCAGAGAGAAGAATTGGGTACACACGACCTAGAAATTAAAACACCCGGAGAAAACAGATTAGAAGACATGAGTTTTGAGTTGGAAGTTAAAGATGAGTTAATGGAACAGAATGACAAAATTAATAAAAATATTTAGTTCCCCAAAGGTTGAAAACTAAACGATATTTCGCAATAAAGCTTAAGTAAGTTAGAATTAAAAAATGGCTCAGACTAAAAAAACAGAATCGGCACAAAAATTTGTTCCTATTAAAGAGGTTAGCGGTGAAGCTCTAATCTTAGATGATGGATCTCTACGATCGATTATAATGGTTTCATCTATAAACTTTGCTCTAAAGTCTGAAGGAGAGAGAAACGCAGTCTTGATGCAGTTCCAAAACTTTTTGAACACACTAGACTTTTCTATGCAGATATTTATTAGATCCAGAGAGATGGATATTAACCCGTACCTAGAACTTTTAAGAGAACAGTACGAGCACCAAGAAAACGAGCTTCTGAAAATTCAAACTCTAGAATATATGGAGTTTATCAAAAACTTTACACAAAACGTTAATATTATGACAAAAACATTTTTTGTTGTAGTACCTTACAACTCCTTCTTTAAAGGTAAGTCTGGTGGATTTCTTTCTTTTCTAGGTAAGAAAGAAAGCACAGAAGATGAAGCTGCATCACTTGAAGAACAAAAAATTCAACTGAGTCACAGGGTTTCGGTTGTTGAACAAGGTCTTTCTAGAACAGGACTCAGAACTGTTAGGTTAAAAAACGATGAACTAATAGAACTATTCTTTTCTCTTTTCAATCCAGGAGAAGAAAGATCAGCTTTTAAAAAGAATAAAATAAAATAATATGGCTGAATTTTTTAAAAACTTATTTGGTAAAAAAACTGAAGTAAAAAAGGACGAGAAGGTCGACCAATCTTTCAAAAATACTGTGTCTTCTAGTGCAATGAGAATAAGTTCTAAAAATTTAGAGATCGGTGATCGGATTGCCAGAAGTTATTTTGTTATTTCTTATCCTAGATATTTAAACGAAGGTTGGATCTCACCAATTATTAACCTCGACAAAATGTATGATGTTTCAATTTTTGTTCACCCAATCGAAACCGCGCGTGTTCTAAAACAGTTTCAAAAAAAGGTTGCTGAGATCCAAAGCCAGATTAGCGACAGAGAAGAGAAGGGGATGGTCAGAGATCCTCAACTAGAAACAGCCTTTCAGGATTTAGAGTCCCTCAGAGATGATTTGCAACAAGCGCAAGAAAAGTTATTCAGTGTTGGATTATATATTACTCTTTATGGAAAAGATGAAAAAGATTTAGACAGGGTTGAGTCAGAGATGAAATCAATGCTGGAATCTCGTTTAGTGTATGTTCGGCCAGCACTTTTTCAACAAGAAGAAGGGTTTAAAAGTGTTATACCAACCGGGAATGATCTTTTACAAGTTCACACTAAACTTAATTCATCTCCGTTATCAAGTTTTTTCCCTTTTATTTCATTCGATTTAACTTCGGACAAAGGTATTCTTTATGGAATCAATCGACACAACTCTAGTTTGGTTTTGTTTGACCGTTTTTCCTTACCAAACTACAACTCTGTTACTTTTGCTATCTCAGGCGCTGGTAAATCATATGCTGTTAAATTAGAGGTTTTAAGAAGTTTAATGTTTGATACTGAAGTTATTATTCTAGATCCAGAAAAAGAATACGAACATCTAGCCAACGCAGTTGGTGGAAGATATTTTAACATTTCTTTGAGCTCGGAACACAACATAAATCCTTTTGATATTATGGCTTCATCAGACGATGAACCGTTTTCATCTGCTTTACGTTCTCATATAATTCATTTGGTTGGAATGATCCGAATTATGATGGGAGGTCTTACTCCAGAAGAAGACGCGATTGTTGATAGAGCGCTTACCGAAACTTATGCACTAAAAGATATTACCGAGGAAAGTGATCCAAAAACTCAAGAGATTGAACCTCCTTTGCTGTCTGATTTTGAGATGGTTCTTAAAGGTATGGAGGGTGGTGAATCTTTGACCCAAAGGATAAGCAAATACACCAAAGGTACTTGGTCGGGTTTCATCAACAAACCTAGTAATGTAGATATCAATCAAAAACTTGTGGTTTTTTCTCTTCGGGATATGGAAGATGAGTTAAAACCAATTGCGATGTATATTATTACAAACCATATCTGGAACGCTGTTAGAAAAAGATTACAAAAAAGACTACTGGTTATAGATGAGGCTTGGTGGATGATGAAATCTGAAGACACTGCTTCTTTTCTTTTGAGTTTAGCTAAAAGAGGAAGAAAGTATTACTTGGGCCTAGCTACTATCACTCAAGATGTTGGAGATTTCTTAAACTCTCCTTATGGTATACCAATCATTACAAACTCATCTATTCAAATTCTTTTGAAGCAATCACCTACAACGATAGACAAACTTCAAAAAACCTTCAACCTAACTGAAGAAGAGAAATTTCTACTTCTTGAATCCAATGTTGGAGAAGGGATGTTCTTTGCAGGAATGAAGCATGTTGCTATTAAAATAATACCTTCTTATACAGAAGATCAGATTATTACTTCAGATCCATCCCAAATATTAGCCATAAAAAAAGAAAGGCAGGAAACTAAAAAAGATTTTTAATTAAATTAAATGTCAGCTCAAGCCACAACAATGCCCGTAATACCAAAATCGGGTAAAAAGATGAAGATAACGGGCCTCACAGCTGTTTTAATGATTGGAGTTGCTTTAATAATCGATCTGCTAGTTCTTTTTATAAACCTTCTGCATTTTATACCAGTTGTTGGTAATTTTTTTGCATCTATGTTTGGTTACCTAATTGGATTAACTGCTGGTATGATCTTTACTTTTTGGTTTTTCTTAAAAGGAGTTAAATTAATGACACCAAAAAGAATTCTTTCTATGGGTAGTGGATGGTTGATAGCAATTATTCCAGTTTTAAATACATTGCCAGGATGGACTATTGCAATAACAGCCACCATTGCTTCAAGTCGGGTTTAGTGATAGTTTTCAACAAAACACATTAAAGAAAAGATGATATAATATTGATAAACATAAACAAGTATGAAATTTATAAAAAATAAAAAAAGTTTCCTTTTGTTTTTTTTAGTTTTTTTAATAACACCTTTGGTTGTAAGTTCTCAGAACCAAGATGCTCTTAATGAAATGATACAGTTAGAGACTCAAAATATGATGGAATTTATGGGGTTCGGAGAGATGGCTAACCAAAGATTCAGCTTGGTCACAGATCCTGTTTTTCCTGAACCCGACAAAGAAGTTACTGTTACAGCAGAAGGTTCAGCTTTTTTAAACAGTAGTAAAATTGAATGGTACCAAAATGGTGTTCTAATCTCCTCTGGTTTTGGGCAGACTAAGTTTAGCTTTACAAACTCAAGTAGAGCAACAGAAACTAGGATTAAAGCAGTGATTCATACATCAGATGAACCACAACCAATACATCAAGAGGTTGTTATATCGAGTGGAGAGGTTGATTTAATTTGGGAAGCTCAAACCTACACACCTGCTTTTTATCAAGGCAAATCATTAAACACTCGAAGGAGTGATTTAACAGTCTCTGCTATCCCTTATATGTCGAGGTTAAATCAAGTTACAGACCCTAGTTCCTTAATATACACATGGCGAGTCAACGGAAATATTGTAGAGAGAGAAAGGAGGGGTAAAAGTTCGATAACTCTAAACGGTTCAAGCCAGATTCGCCCACCAGAGGTGATGGTGGAGGTTTTTGATCCTCGAACAGGAGTTTCAGCTAGATCTACTAGGACTGTTGAGTTGTTCGTCCCATCTATGTTGATTTACCAACACGACGATCTAAAAGGAATTGACTACAACCAAACGCTAAGAAGTTCTTACTCTATAGTAGGTGAACCATCAATCTCATTTTCGGTAGTTCCATATTTTTTCTCAGTAGAATCTAAAAAAGATCCTAATCTTCATATTACTTGGAGAGTTAACGGGAATAGAATGAATGATTTTAACAATTCATACATTTCATCTTTGGGTTTACCGATTGATGAAAATGGGGACATATTGAGTGGGCGAGCCACAATATCTGTTAGAGGACAGCACGACAGTAAATCAACTCAAGCAGGTGAAAGTAGTTTTCGTTTAGAGTTCAATAGATAAAATGTTTAATTTTATAAAAAACAAAAACCTTATTAAATTAGCACCTGGAATACCTTTTGCTTTTTTTCTTTTCCTGTTTTTTCCTGTAGTGTCTTATGCTGAGGGTTTTGTACCTTTAGCAGATCTAGGGCTTTACGGGGACCCTTCGGATTTTACTGGATACGCAAGTGGGATGGTAACATTTTTAATTTATGTTACAGCAGTTTTAGCGGTTATTATAATAACTTGGGGTGGAATTAGATACATAACTTCAGGAGGATCTCAAAGCGGTGTTGAAGCTGGAAAAGAGAAAATAAGAGCAGCTCTTTTAGGACTTGCAATAGCGTTGGGTGCATGGCTTCTTTTAAGTACTATAAATCCAGATTTATTAAAATTCGACCTAAATTTAGATTCACCTGGATCCGTTGATAGTTTTGAAGACAGGAGTGTTTTGTCATATTTATTACATATTCAATCTATAGATATTGGAAACACTAGTCTTATGAATAGATGGTTCAATGTAGGTTCTGATATTCCAAGTGAGTGGACACTAGAAACACATTCTTCTTCAAGGGCTTGTGAAGAAAAAAGACTAGAACTTATGACAGACCGTGATTCTACATACTATCCAGTCACTGGGTGCGCTGAGGTCTCTGGAGGAAATTATAGTTTTTATAAGGTTACAGTTAATACACATCGTAGGGAATTTCAGGTCGGAAATTACGATAATCCTCGAGAGGCGAGAACTTCTTGTGCAATTGAATACAGGGATAAATTAGACGCTGTAGCTAATAACCCCACAGAAAGAATTTTAAGGATTATACACGGCTGTCGCTCGTTTTATGGAACCGATGAATAATTTGTAAAAAAATGAAAAAAACACTTATTATTTTAACAACCACATTACTTCTCTTAGGTCTAGTTTTTTTGCTTTACCTAGTGTTCTTCTTTGAAGACTCCCCGGAGAAAAGGGAAGGAATTTCTAGATTTATTCCATTCGGTGACCGAGGTGACCAGGTTACTGATAAAGATGATCCAGACCTTGATGAGTTAATTATTGATGATGACTTTGTTGCTCCATACGAAAAACCTGAGATTTTAAGGATTATCTCTCATACACCAATAGCGTTAGGTGTATCTGCTTTTAAATCTCCAAGATTAGAGGACTTGGAAAAAGAAGAGGTTGAGAATGTAGATAAGTTTTGGTATGTAAGGTATGTTGAAAAAGAAACTGGTTATCTGTTCGAGGTTGAGCTAGGTTTAGACACTGTTGATCAACTTTCTGATTCATTCATCTCTAGTAATGTTTTTAGAGGGTACTGGACAAATCAAGGTGTAATTGTTCAGTACGAAGAAGATGACGAAAATATTGAAAGTCTGTATATGAGAACTATAAGCATAGACGACATAAGATCTGGTTTAGAAACAATACCATCAGAATCAATTTTCCTACCAAAGAACATTAGTCGTCTTGCAGTCTCACCCAACAAATCAAAAATTGCTTCTCTAATTCATGATGAAGGAAGGTTCTTCACATCTAACCCTGATGGTCGGAACCAAGCAAACGTTCTGTCTTCTCCGATTAAGGAATGGAATCTAGAGTGGGCAACAGAAAACATTTTATCAATCACTACTGCACCAGCAGGGGAAGTGGGTGGTCACAACTTCTTCTTTAATCAAACAAGTAGGGTAATGGAGCCAAACCTAAGAAATATTCCTGGTTTAACAACCAAAACTTCTCCAGACAGTCAATTTATCTTTTATGCAGAATCTGGATCTGGTCGAATAGAAAGTTATTTTTATAACCACACAACTGGTCAAATTAGACCTTCTGATAAAAATACCTTACCAGAAAAATGTGTCTGGAGTAGCACTCAAAACACTATTATATACTGTGCGGTTCCAAAGGAAATATCGCTGACTGCACGCTATCCTGATTATTGGTATCAAGGTCAGTTGTTTTTCTCAGATGAGATATGGCGTATAAATGCCGAAACAGGCCGAGCAACACTAGTTGAGAATGAGCTACAGGGAATAGATGCCATTAATCTATTTCTAGACGAAGAGGATGATAATCTATTCTTTATAAACAAAAGAGACTCAATGCTTTGGGTAAGAGAACTTTAAATTGTATTAAATAATCAAGAGTTTAGAGTATATAAAAACCTGAGATATTTCAGGTTTTTTATATATCAAAAGCGTCCTGTGATTGATCTGTATGATCAATGTTTTTATAACTAACCACAATTCTTCTTTGGCTACCTCGTCCTATTGACTCTGTTGCTAACTCTGGATCATTAGACAGAAAGGAGTGCACGCAACGCCTTTCAAAAGAAGACATCGGTTCAAGTTCCATTTTACTTTGGAATGATTTAACCCTGTTGGCAATAATCTCTGATTTTTGTTTTAGTTTCTCTATGTTAATTCTATGGTAACCATTTACATCAACAACAAAAAACAACTCTGGTTGGTTTACTATCTGTCTAATAATGTAGTTTAGAGCTCTTAGTGTTTCACCACGTTGTCCAATAAGAGTTTTAGAGTCTCTACTTTTTATTGAGACCCAACTTTCGAAACCAAGTTCAGGTCTTTTTTCGAGTCTTATATCTTCTGCTTCCAGGCCAAGATTACTTAACAAATCTTTAGTTACTGAAACTAGTCTGTCAGATTTCTCTTCCATACTCAATATAATACTACTTTATACCGAGTTTGCACAACTCTAATCTTCTATTTTAATACGACGCTTAACTAAGAGCTCCTGACCTACTGCAAAAAGGTTGCTGGTAAAGAGGTACAGAGCAACTACCGCTGAGAACATATAAGCTATAATGAATATTATGATAGGGAATATGTAGCGCATCTGAACATTCATACTTCGCGCTAAATCGTCTTTAAAACTTGGTTTATCAACCTTTTTAATTTCAGGCAGGGATAATTGCATTTGGAAAAAACTAACAAAACCAGCCAAAAGAGCTAGGCCCCAACTTCGACCTGAAATATCAATAAATCCCATAAAATTCATACTCAAAACATCAGGTTCTGGAATAAATGTATATAAAAGTTCTACTTCTACTGCTGGCAATGCAGTGTGCAGAAATATTAAGTATAGAGAAATAATAATCGGTATCTGGATTAACATTAAAAAAATACTAGAAAAAGGATTTATGCCTTTTTCTTTATAGAAAGCTAACATCATTTCTGCTTGTTTTTGGCGATCTTTTTTGTATTTTTCTTTTATTTTATTTAACTCTTCTTGATACTTTTTTATTTTTTGTTGAGTAACAATCGATTTTTTTGATAGAGGAAAAAGAACAAAACGAACCAGAAGAGTTATAGTAATTACTGCTAAACCAACATCTCCGCCTGGGATAACGTCTATTATTGTTATTAAAAGATTATATAAGGGTTGATAGATTATTGTTTTGAAAAACTCAAGCATATATTTATATTTTTATTTTTTTAACTTCTTTTAGAAAATTTGATTCGAAACCTTCTAATTCATTTTTAGAGATATTCTTTTTAGGTAATAAAACCATCCACAAACCATCTAAAACAGGAAGATGTTTTTTCATTATACTACACAACCGTCTTTTTAGAAGATTTCTACCCACAGCACTCTTAGATATTTTTTTTGAGACATTAACAGAAACCTTATAATCCTCATCAACCTTCAGATAGACAATCTGAAAAAGAGGGGAGTTAACCCTCTTTCCTTTGAGAAAAACTCTATTTACTTCAGGTGTGGATAACCTGTTGTTACTTGAAAACATGTTTAAACTGCTAGCTTTTTTCTACCCTTTCTTCTTCGGTTTCGTAAAATTTTTCTTCCATCAGCTGTTTTACTTCTTACTAAAAAGCCGTGAGTAGTTTTTCTTTTTTTCCTTTTTGGTTTGTATGTTTGTGACATATACAAGAAAGATACCAGAAAAAAATACTTTAATCAAATCCAACACCTATGTTTTATGTGATTTTATAAAACCTATATTTTAAAAAAAACTATCCACAAACTATACACAGGTTATATACATAAACCAAACTCTTGTGTACTTTGTTCACACATATTATGATACGGTGTATTGATCGCTTAAATCTTAATAAGTAAAAGTTGGTGGTTGAAAATTATGGATAATATAGATAACTCAAAATTATGGGATAAGGTTTTAGTAGAAATAGAACTCTCAATCTCAAACGCTAATTTTAATACTTGGTTTAAAAATACTTTTATATCAAAGTACCAAACTGGTGTAGTTTATTTGAGTGTCCCAAATGCTTTTGTGAGAGATTGGTTGTCTAAAAAATATCACTCTGTAATTCTAAAATCATTAAGAACAACTTCTGGAAACAAAATACACTCTTTAAAGTTTATTATAACCAAACCAGAAGAAAAAGAACAAAAAAATGAAACAAAAAAAACACCTCAAAGCTCACAAGAGCTTCCTTTAGCTAATATATATATAAACAAAGACAGTAATCTAAACCCAAGATATAATTTTAACTCTTTTATTGTCGGACCATTTAATGAACTTGCTTTTGCTGCAGCCCAAGCAACAATTAAACAACCTGGAGTTGTTTACAACCCACTATTTATTTATGGTAGTACTGGACACGGAAAAACTCATTTAATTCAAGCAATCGGAAACAGTATAAAAGAACACTCTCCTGAAAAAAAAGTTTTCTACATCACATCAGAAACTTTTGCAGTTAATTATGTAAATTCTATCCAAACAAATAAAATGAATCTCTTTAAGGAGAAATATAGAAAATATGATGTTTTAATAATGGACGATATTCAGTTTTTATCCAACAAAGAAAAGACCCAAGAGGAGTTATTTCATCTTTTCAATACCTTATATGATAAAAACAAACAAATAATCTTTTCTTCAGATAAACACCCTAACTATATTCCAAACTTAGAGGACCGTTTAAAATCAAGGTTTAATGCAGGAATGATAATTGATATACCAACTCCTGACAAAGAGTCTAGATCCGCAATTTTAAGAAAAAAATCAGAGATGTGTAACATTAAACTTTCTGAAGAAGTTTTAGATTTTTTAGCCTATTCAATAGAAGGAAATGTTAGGGATCTAGAAGGTGTTTTAAACTCTATTGTTTTCCAAACACAACTTAAAGGGAAAGACCTAAATGTTTCTGATATTAAAGAATTAATCAAAAACACAACAAAACCTAAAAAAATAACTCCTCCGGAAGAGATAGTTAAAATTGTTGCTAAATTTTACAACATAGATGAGAAACAGATTTATGAAAAAATGAGGAAGAAAGAGGTTGTTAAACCTAGACAACTAACAATGTTTATTTTAAGGGAGCATTATAAAATTTCATACCCATCAATAGGGGAGAAATTAGGTGGTCGAGACCATACAACTGTTATTCATTCTTGTGAAAGAGTTAGAGAGGATCTTAAAAATAACGATAACTTATATAGAGAGTTAAATCAAATTAGAGCTCTAATAGGATAAAAAATATAAATAATATGTTAATAACTATGTGTAAAACTTGTCAGTTACTTGGATACAAACAGTTGAAAACATGTGTTTGTAAAACTATGTTTTTGTTCATTATCAACTTATCAACTTTTTTTTCATCAACTAACAAACACTTATACACAAGTATTAACAACATTAACTTGTTTAGAAATAAGAAGTTAATAAAGTTTTCCACATATCCACACATATAATACTAAAAATAAGTTTTTAAAAAATAAATTAATATTATTAATATGAAAATTGAAACCACTAAAGAAAGACTAGATGAAGTTTTAACCAAAACACATAAAGCAACAGGAAAAAATTTAAGTCTTCCTGTTTTAGAATGTTTTCTTTTTAAAACCGAGAAAGATAATTTTAAAGTTGTTGCAACTAATCTTGAATTAGGTGTTGAGTTTGAGGTTCCTGTGAAGGTTATAAAAAATGGAGAGGTTGCTGTTCCTGCAGATGTTATAACATCTTTTGTAAGTAATTTACCTAAAGAAGAAAAATTAATAATAGAACATGAAGGTAATGTTTTGAAAATAAATACTCCTTCAACATCAATTACTATTAAAACTCACTCAATAGATGATTTTCCATCTATTCCTGTCGTTAATCAAGAATCTTCTTTTTCCTTATCACCAAAATCACTAATAGATGGTTTAAGATCTGTTTGGTCTAGCTCTTCTTCGTCTAGTATAAAACCAGAACTATCAAGTGTTTTTATGTACACAAAAGCTGATTCTGTTTTCTTTGTTGCTACAGATAGTTTTAGGTTAGCTGAAAAGAGTGTAAAAAAAGTTTCCGGTGATGAAATTGAGTCTGTTCTAATACCGTTTAAAAATATTCCAGAGATTATAAGAGTTGTTGAGAATTGTTTAGATAAAACTGTTTTAATATCAGTTGATAAAAACCAACTTTCTTTATCTACTAGTAGTGGTTACTTAACATCCCGTCTAATTGATGGAACTTTTCCTGATTACACTCAAATAATTCCTAAAAAAACAACAACAGAAGTTATTGTTTTAAAAGATGAACTTTCTAACGCTTTAAAGATAGGTAATTTATTTACAGATGAATTCAAACAAGTAAAAGTTATTATTTCCACTGAAGATAAAAAAATATTAATAGAGACAAAAAATGTTCATGTTGGTGAAAGTTCTGTTATTTTAAAAGGTACTTTAGAAGGGGAATCAATTTCTATGTCCTTTAACCATAAATATCTCATTGATGTTTTTCAAAGTATTAATACAGACAGCGTCTCTCTTAGTTTTTCAGGACCAGGACATCCTTTAGTCATTAAAGGTATTGGAGATAATTCTTTTCTTTATTTAGTTATGCCAATGAATAAATAGAAATATGAATCCTTTCTCCTCTTTTGTTGAAAAATATAAAACAATACTCTCTTCTCATTATTTTATTAAAAAAACTACCATACAAGTAATTGAAGAGGAGGTTGGTGTTTCTGTACCAAGTTCATCGATTAAAGTTAAAGAAGATGTTGTGGTTATTCAAACAAATCCGTTTATTAAAAACGAGTTACTTTTCCATCAAAAATCTATAGTTTCAAGAATAAAAGAAAAAACAGGAAGATCTGTCACAATTTATTAAATTGTTTTTTTAAACAATTTTTTATTCAACAAACACAGTAATAGAATCTTTGTTTTTGTTTAAAACAGTGTCATAAACAACAACAGTTAGGGTTATTTCCTCACCAATATAGTTGTCTAAAGGAATAGCTATGTTTCTCATAGAACTATTTTCAAAAGTTCTAATAACAGTTTCGTTAACCAAAACATCTATTCTAGATAGAGGGTTGTGTCCTGCGTAGTCTATCTCTATGTTTATTGGATAAGAAACAGTTTCGTTGTTGGATGGTTTAGTTATTAAAACCTCAGGAAAAAAAACTGGCAAATGAACATCATCTTCTTCGTCTGGAATATCTACATTTGTTATAGGAGTTATACCTTGTCTTTCAACCCACAATCGCACAGGTGACTCCCAAAGCTCGTACTGGTCATCTTTGTGTGGGTTGGTCGGAACAGGTCCTCTGGGGTCTTTTCTATCCACCCAGTGCAGAATAGAGTGAACACCACCAGTTACAATTTCTTTAATAGTTTCTTCTGGTGTGTATCTTGTTGCTAACTTACCTGAAATTGTATCTATTAAATAAGACTCTCCACCCAACCAAACACCTCTTAAGACTGGCTTAAGATTAAATGAGTTTTCTTGAGGTGGGGCAGGGAAAAAAGTGTTCTGGGTTTCACTTAAAACAGTTTTCATATACTCATTCCACAACGGAGCCACAACCATTCCAGCAATTTCTTGGTTCATTGATCTGTTGTCGTTGTTTCCAGCCCAAGCACCAACAACAATTGAAGGAGTATAGCCAATTATCCACGCATCTCTGTAATCATTAGTTGTTCCTGTTTTAACAGCGACATCTCTATTTGGGAAATGTAGTAGAGAGTTACTACCAAATAGTGGGGTACGAGCGACATTGTCGGATAGAATATCAGAGACCATTAAAGCAACATCTTTTGAAAGAACTTTTTCTTCATTTTTTTCTTTTTTAATTAAAATGTTTCCGTTTTTGTCTATAACTTCTAAAATAGGTGAAATTTCAACTTTTATACCTTCGTTTGCAAAAACACCATAACCAGCAGTTATTTCAAGTAATGAAACTTCTCCACCACCAAGAACTAAAGTTAAACCAAATCTTTCTAAATCATTACTTAGTCCTGAAACTCCCATTCTTTCGGCAAGTCTAGCTGTGTCCCTTATTCCAGCCAAGTATAGGGTTTTAACAGCTGGGACGTTAACAGATTGAGCTAAAGCATCTCGCATTGTCATTGGACCTCTAAAATTCATATCGTAATTTTGTGGTGAGTAGCAACCATCTAGACTTGATAAGTTTAGAGGTGAACACCTAGCAGAGAATTGGGTTCTTAAATCAAACAAGACTGTGTTTGGGGTGTATCCTTTGTTGAAAGCTTCAGCATAAGCAAAAGGTTTGAAAGCTGAACCAGGCTGTCTTTTTGCTGTGGTTACATTATAGTTGCCATCTATCTCTGAATCGAAATAATCCCGAGAACCAACCATGACCAAAATTTCACCTGTCTTAGGATCTATTACCGAGATTGCAACATTTTCAGAGTCAAATCTATCTTTGTTGGAAAGCGCATATTTTAATGCAACCTCTTCTGCTTCTATCTGGAGTGGGTAATCTAAAGTAGTTATTATTTTTAAACCTTGTTGTTCTAAAACATCTCTACCAAACTCTTCTTCTAGGTATTCTTTAACATACATAACAAAATGAGGTGCTTTTATACCTCCTTCATCTCTAGGAAGAAACTTAACTCTCTCTTGTAGTGCTTCTTGATATTCATTTTCAGAAACAAAATTATGTCTCAACATCTCACGAAGAACTAAATTTTTCCTACTATCTAACATTTCTTTGTTTTGTCCGTACGGTGAAAGAGTCGTTGGTGCTTTAGGTAAAGCTGCTAAATATGCTGCTTCTGCAATTGAAACATCAGAAGCTGTTTTACCAAAAAAAGAAATAGAAGCTTGTTCGACACCATAAATACTTCCACCATAAGGGCTTTCGTTTAAATAGATGTTTAATATATCGTCTTTTTCTAAAACTCTCTCAAGTCTAATTGAGAAAATCCACTCCTTCACCTTTCGTGATATTTTTTTATCAGAGGTTAAAACAGAGTTTTTAACAACTTGCTGGGTGATGGTAGAACCACCTTGTTTTAGATCTTGTTCTGAAATGTTAACACCGACAGCTCTAACTATTCCTCTGAAGTCTATTCCACGATGGTTGTAAAAATTACTGTCCTCAATCGCTATAGTGGCGTTTTTAATATTTTCAGATATTTCTTCGAAAGGTACAACAGTTCTTTTTGTGTTTTCAAAAACATCAAAAAGTAAAATTTCTCCAGTTCTGTCAAATATTTTACTCGATTGATCCACTCTTCTTTCTTCAAAGGCGTCTAAATTTGGAATCTGCATATTAGAAATCCATAACGCAAAAATACCTAGCATAAAAATACCAATAATAATTGCTATTCCTAGAAGATAAAGAACTATTTTAAATATTTTTTTCTTAATTTTTTTCATTTTTTTATAAAAGATGATTAGTATATTAATATATAGATAAGTTGTTGAAAAGGGTTGTTTTTTAGATAACTTATAATTAAATAGTACTATAACCTAACATAGAACAAAACAACCAATCTAAAAAAAAGGTTGCCAAAAATATCTGTTTGGTAGATAATTCAAAAAGAGATTTTTAATTAGAGTAATTGTTAAATTTTTTTATTACTCAATATCAAACATCTCTAAGCAACGAAAAATTGGTATTAACAAAGAGTTTACTTCTAAGGTGTGACTCAGTCGAAACCAAGACATCCTCGAAGGTAAACACTAAACCCGGCCCTCTGATACTACGCACGTTTTAATATTGGTCACGCACAGTATCAGAGGGCTAGGCCGTTGCTTAGATGTGTTTAATATGGAGTGTTTGGAAAATGTTTCAAATTTCTTGAACTTCCAAAAGGTTAACACGAAAAAAAAACTATGTCAAGTGATAATTCTATTTCAAAAATAAATCAAGACAACAGTGGTTTTCTAGATTCGACACTTCGACCTGATCATTGGAGTGATTATGTTGGGCAAGAAAGTATAAAAAAAAATCTTTCTATCTTATTACAAGCTGCTAAAGAGCGAAACCATCCACCAGAGCATATCCTTTTCTACGGCCCACCAGGTTTAGGAAAAACTACCCTCGCACATCTTGTTTCAAAGGAGAGTAACTGTCCTCTTAAAATAACTTCTGGTCCAGCAATCGAGAAGGTTGGAGATCTGGCTTCTATTTTAACCAACCTCTCTGCTGGAGATACTCTTTTTATAGATGAGGTTCATCGTTTAAATAAAAGTGTTGAAGAGGTGATGTATCCAGCCATGGAGTCTGGTGTGTTAGACATTGTTCTTGGTAAAGGACCTTCAGCACGAACAATCCAACTTGAACTACCACCATTTACTCTAATAGCCGCAACTACTAAAGTTGCTATGGTTTCTTCACCTCTTAGAAGTCGTTTTTCTGGAGGGGTTTTTCGTCTGGAGTTTTATAACGAAGAGGAGATACAAAGAATCATTAACAGATCATCAGAGATTTTGGGTGTTGATATCGATGAAGATGCGTCAAAAGAGATTGCCAAAAGAAGTCGTGGAACTCCACGTTCAGCTAATTATCTTTTAAAGCGTTGTCGAGACTTTGCACAAGTTAACAAGCACACTTCTTTGAATTTAAAAGGTGTAATTGAAACTTTTTCACTCTTGGAAATCGATGAGTTAGGACTACTTAGGTCTGATCGTGTTATTTTAAACACTTTGATTGATAAATTTTCTGGTGGTCCGGTGGGAGTTGGCACCTTAGCCGCATCTCTTTCGGAAGAGTACTCAACTATTGAAGAGTTTAATGAGCCATATTTATTACAGATTGGTTTTTTGGAGCGAACACCTCGAGGTCGAGTTGCAACTGCAAAAGCATATGAACACCTTAATCACAAAATTTAATTATTAGTTAATAAAATATATAAAATATGTCTGGACATAATAAATGGTCAAAGATAAAGCATAAAAAAGCAGCGACTGATGGAGAAAAAAGCAAGATCTTTTCCAAGATGGCTAGATTAATAACTGTCGAGGCTAAGAAGGTAGGGGGAGATCTAAACTCAGCCTCACTTAAAAATATTATTGAAAAAGCTAAATCTTTTAATATGCCAAACGATAATATTGAAAGAGCTGTTAAAAAAGCCTCAGATAAGAATGCAACAGACATGGAGTATGTTCGTTATGAAGCGTATGGTCCAGGCGGTAGTGCATTGATTATCGAAGGTTTAACTGACAATAGAAACAGAACTGCCGCTGAAGTAAAAAGTGCTCTTTCTAAAAACGGTCTGGATTTAGCTCAGCCGGGTTCTGCGTCTTGGGCCTTTGAAAAAACAGATGACGGCTGGTCCCCAACAACAACCATACCTGTTTCTTTAGAGGACAGTAAAAAAATAGACAACATAATTGAAGTTTTGGAGGAAAATGATGATGTTCAAGTCGTCTACACAAACAAAAAAGTTGATGAATAAAGAAAATGAAAAAATAACGATACTTGGAGTTGATCCAGGTTATCAGCGCATTGGTTTGGCTATTTTGGAAAAAACTAAAAACGGAGACGTTTTAAAGTTTTCAACTTGTATTGAAACATCAGCTGACATAGATCACGACAAAAGACTTTTAAAACTTGGTATTGAGACGTCTGATGTTATAAAAAAATATAAACCACAAATATTTTCAATTGAGGGTCTTTTTTTTAACAAAAATGTTAAGACAGCCTTACAGGTCGCTGAAGCTCGAGGGGTTTTGCTTTTTCAAGCATCTCTAGCTTCTTTGGAAGTGGAAGAATACTCTCCTTTGCAGATAAAAATGTCTGTAACTGGTAACGGTCGGAGTGGAAAGCAGGAAATTATAAAAATGGTCGAGTGTTTGGTAAATTGTCCAAAGAACATTAAATTTGATGATGAATATGATGCTATTGCTATTGCCTTAACCGCGAGCTCACATTATAGATACAACAGAATTTAGATTATTTTGTTTTTTCTGGAATAAAGTTTTCCACAGTCTTGATTTGCTCAAAATAGTTTGTTAAAAATATATTCTAGTAAATCAGAGGTTCTGGTTTTTAGTTAGTTTTTAATAATATTATTTAAATTTATGGAAGCACCAGAAGATTTTCTTTTTAATGATAGTTTAAATGTCGATGATGAAACAGAGGACTTATCTGTGGAGGATAGTGAAGTTGAGGAAGATTGGGACCAATTTCTTCGTGGACAAAAAAGCGAACACGAAGAAAGTGAAAATGTTTCAGAAAAAGAATCTGATTCAGAAAGTGATTGGGAAGAGGATGATGGTGTTGATGCTGAAGATGATTTTTAGTCTAAAGAAACTTCACTCTCCAACTCTTCTAAAGAAGTTATACCATTTAGAACTTTTAAAATACCGTCCTCAAGCATATTAGGAATGTTTTGTTCCTGAGAAGCTTCTAAGATTTCTCTCTCACTAGGGTTTCCTAAGATGACTTTTTCCACAGCTTCGGTTGATATGATTGCTTCGTATATTCCAACTCGACCTTTGTATCCCAGATTGTTACACTTCTCGCACCCTACAGGACCGTAGACACTGTTTGTGTTATCTATTTCTTCAATATAGCTTTTATCTTTAATATTATCTAGGATTTTATTTATTTTTTCCTTCTCTTCTTCTGTTGTTTCTCTTTCTTTTTTACAGTTTGAGCAAAGTTTTCTAATAAGTCTTTGTGCCAACGAAAGATTTAAGGCTGAGGTTATAATTTTTGGGTTTACACCTAAATCTATCAATCGGGGAAATGTTCCTGCTGCGGTGTTGGTGTGTAGGGTGGAAAAAACCAAGTGACCTGTTAGAGATGCATTAATTGCAGTCTCGGCTGTCTCTTGGTCTCGAATCTCACCAACCATGATTACATCAGGGTCTTGTCTTAAAGCAGAACGAAGACCTTCAGCAAAACCATATTTTTCATCAGTTTGTGTCTGAACAATACCGTCTAAGTGATACTCAATTGGGTTTTCGATTGTTATAACTTTTGTTTCGTCTGAATATATTTTTTGCAAAGAAGCATAAAGGGTAGTGGTTTTTCCTGAACCAGTTGGTCCGGTTGTAAGGATCATTCCGTGGGGTTTTTTAATTTCTTTTTGGTAAATTGTTAAAAGTTTAGGATGCATACCTAATTCTTCAAGAGGTACTTTAATTGACTCTGGGTTGAGTATTCGAAGTACGATTGACTCACTACCAGCGTTTGGAATAATTGAGGAACGAATCTCGATGTCTAGTTCTCCGAAAGATATACTAAACCTTCCGTCCTGAGCTTTGCTGGCATTAAGTTTTAAACCGGAAAGTAACTTTATTCTAGAAAGAATAAAGTTGTACACATCAATAGGGATAGCCGAGATCTGAACCAACACCCCGTCTAGTCTGTACCTTAGACGAGCACTTTCTTCACCTGGCTCAAAATGAATATCAGATGCTTCAATAGACAAAGCCCCTGCCATAATCAATTCTAAAAGATATGTTGTGTTTCTTTTAGTATCTTTTGCGTTAATCAGAGCCTCTACTTTTTCAGTGATTGAAGCAATGTCTTTTAGACTTTCTGCAATCTCTTTTATTCTTTCAGGTGAAACTGAGAAAGAACCCTCCTCACTTTTTTCAGTTTTAGAAAATTCTTTGTAAATAGCCCAGCCGTTTTTTAGACTTTCTTCAGAAACTACAAAAATTTCTAACAAAAATCCTTGCCCTTCTAGTTTTTTTATTAATTGTTTTGTCTTATCAATTTCGGGTGACAAAACAGCTATATTAATTTTTTTGTTCACTTTGTTGAAAACAACAACCTTTGCATCTCTGGATTCTTCTTCGGGAACCATAGCAACAGCATTGCTGTTTATGGGAATAATAGAAAGATCGGTGTACTGCAAACCATGTTTATTGGCTAGTCTTTCTGCTAAATATTCTTGCTCCTTCCTTCTAAACTTTGAAAGTGAGGCATTTTGGTCTTTGTCATCAAAATGAATCATAATATTAGTATTTTACATTACTTGGAGAATTTTAACCAATATAAAAATCGCCACACTATCTAGTAGTGTGGCGATTGTGTAGCAAGTTATTCAGTGATGCGGACTGTCCTTGTCCGTGGACCTCTGTCTCCCCAAGAAGACCTTTGTCTGTTTGAGGGTGGGGTCACGGTGGTTGTCCGTCTGTGAATAGTTTCAGTGTGGGTGTAAACACTCGATCTGTCCGAGCGTCTGCGATCAATCCGTGCCTCTGTTCTGGGGCTGGACTGGATAACTCTATCTCTACGAACTTCAGTTGTTCGTGAAGGGCGTTGATAATCCAAGCCACTCCTCACCCGAACATGAGCTCGAGAAGAAATAGTGTAACTATCTCTAACCACAACTGTCCCATATCCATCCTGAGTTGCAACCCGATGGGTCGCAACGTTTATTCTCTCAAGAATACTTGCTTGTACTGCTCCAACCCCAACAAAGGAGGCTAAGAGAAGTAATATGACTGTTTTAATGTACGTGTTCATCTGAATAAAGCATACACCACACACCAAACTTTGTCAATAGTAAATATATAAATAAGCTTGACATAAAATATAATGTGTGATATACATAATGAAGCTATAGTTCATTAAAACAAAAACAAAAAAAGGAGGAATTATGAAAAAAAGTATTATTTCAATCGTCGCGATTCTAATCGCGGTATTTGTGTCGGGTTGTGCAACTGGAGGTGTTTCACTTTCAGGCGCCCTGCTTCCGGGTCAGCCGGGAGTTGCGGTATACAACAACCTACACCCCTCTACAGGTGTGGAACTTGTGGTCTTGCGAGATCATAGGGATTTCACCACTGAAGATGAGGCGGTTGTGTTGAGGTCTGGTGACCGTGCTTTGGTTCCTAGGCGCTGGTTGAGTCATGACTACAGAAAGTTAGCCATAACTCTCCATGCACGAGATACTCAAACTGGAGAATATCGGGGAGTTGCCGTAGAGGAGTTTGTTTTCTACGACCGGAGAGGTAATCTCATCCCAGGATATACTTGGGTTGTTGAGGGGTATCGACCAGCCGCAGGTTCCCCCGAACATCGACTGCAACACCGTCGTAGTCGATGGTAGTGGTTAAACAACCGGCAATCTTGATTCTGTCAAAGACAGAATCAGGTTGCCGGTTTTCTTATTGACAAAGTAAGATGTTAGTTGTATACTATATTCTAGTTCTTTAAAACAAAAACAAAAACAAAAAAGGAGGAATTATGAAAAAAAAGATTATTCTGTTTGTATTCGTGACCATGGTTGCGATTATATTCTCAGGTTGCCAGACAGTATCAGACCCTCGGGTTGTGTTTATAAACAACACTAACGAACCAATTTGGTTTGTTCCAGTTATTCAGTATCCTCAGGATATAAAAGCTGACCCGTTGATACAGCAACTGGATTTGCTGGTACGGACTGGTCAGATGTCCCAGGCGTCAGCTGAAGAGGCTTTGGAGAAAAGATCACTCCAGAGACTAATTCAACCAGGTCAAAGTGTGTTTGTTGATTTTGATAAAGGAAAAAAGGAGACAAAAAGGTTTCTTTTTCTTGACGATATCGAAAAACCAACAGAACATGCAGCCTTCGTGTTCAACTATAATCCCAGAAGGGGTTTAAGGAACACTATGTCTACCACAGGTCTTAGTGGTGGTCAGTATGGTCTGCGTGGACCTTTTAAAGGTCAACAAGCTGTTGGAGTGACTCAACTTCACTACTTAACGGCTCCGCCACCGTTCTTGGCCTACCTCGGAAAGTGGCCACCCCCGAGGTATTAAATTAGGCTTTTAGCAAAGAGCCGTATCCTACGAGATACGGCTCTTTTTTGTTATACTGTTGTAATGGAAAGAAATCTAAAGAACACAAAAGATACTGAAAAAATGGCTTGGGATGTTCTTGAAATACTTAGTGAAGTGGTAGAAAAAACAAATCAAGCAACTCTGGTGACACTCTCGGGTGAGCTCGGTGCTGGTAAAACAACCTTTGTTAAGGCTTTGGCTGAAAAGCTGTGTGTTAGTGAAGATGTGACCAGTCCAACTTTTGTGATTGAAAGGCGCTATAAAACTAAACACAAAATTTTTTCGAAATTAGTTCACATAGATTGTTACCGTTTGGAAAACGGAAAAGAACTCCAGAACCTTGAATGGATAGATAGATTAAGTGAGCCGGGTTCTCTTATTGCTTTGGAGTGGCCAGAGAAGGTTCGTGAGGTAATTCCAGAAAATGTAATCGAGATTGAGTTTCAAGTTGGGGAAGGGGATCAGAGAGTGGTGAATATAAAAGGACTGAAATAATTTTATGATAAATAAAAAACAAAATGAAAAAACTCTAGTTCTTTTAGATGCTCACGCTATTTTGCATCGAGCTTATCACGCTTTACCAAATTTTTCCTCGAGTCGAGGTGAAGCAACAGGTGCACTCTACGGACTCTCAACAATGCTTATGAAGATTGTAAACGACTTTAAGCCCCATTACATCGTGGCTTGTTTTGATGTGCCAGAACCAACTTATCGTCACGACGCTTATGATGAATACAAAGCTGGGAGAGCTAAAACCGACAACGAACTTATTAGTCAGATTATTAAAGCCAAAGAAGTATTTTCAGCTTTCTCTGTACCAGTCTATGAGAAAGCTGGTTTTGAGGCTGATGATATTTTAGGAACTATTGTTGAACAGACAAAAAAAGACAAAAATCTTAAAATAATTATTGCTTCTGGTGATATGGACACAATGCAGTTAGTTGATAAAGATAAAGTCTCTGTTTACACACTTAAAAAAGGTATTAAAGAAACAGTTCTTTATAACGAAGACAGAATGAAAGAAAGATTTGGTTTTCCTCCAGATTTGCTACCAGATTTCAAAGGTCTGTCAGGTGACCCTTCAGACAACATTCCTGGAGTTCGGGGAATCGGAGAGAAGACTGCAACTGCTTTAATTCAGAAAATCGGTTCTGTTGAAAAAATTATTAAAACTGCCAAAGAAAAACCTGAGAAGTTAGAAGAAGTTGGTATAAAACCTAGAATAATTAATTTATTAACCGAAAACGAGGAGGAGGCAATTTTTTCAAAGATGTTGGCAACTATTCGTCGTGATGTACCTATTAACTTTTCTTTACCTAATAAAAATTGGAAAGAAGAAGTGGATGTTTCTAAAATAAGTGAACTTTTTTCAATGCTTGAGTTCCGTTCACTAAACCAAAGATTAAGAGAAACAGTAGAAGGTGATACAGCTAAAGAGGATATTGTTAAAAAAGAAGCTAAAGATTTTTCAAAACTAAATATATCTGACGAAGAGTTGGAGAAGCAAAAGATTGCAACATGGTTGATTGATTCTAACCGAACTGATCCAAGTAATGACGATGTTTTGCAGATTGCAGGAGTTCAAAATATTGACCAAGCTCCTACAGCACTCCAAAAACGTTTAAAGGATGATGGATTGTTAGAGCTTTATAAAAAGATTGAGTTACCGCTTATTCCTGTCGTTCAGTCTATGAGTGATCGTGGTATATCTATTGATATTGATAGTTTAAAAGTTTTGCTAAAAGAATATAAAAAGGATTTGAACAATTTACAGAAAAAAATATACAGTTCAGCTGGTCGAGAGTTTAATATTAACTCACCCAAACAACTCGGCCAGGTTCTTTTTGATGAGCTAGGTCTTTCTAGTAAAAATCAGAAAAAGACCGCTGGTGGCGCACGCTCGACTCGTGAGTCAGAACTAGAAAAACTCAAAGACCAACATCCTGTAATAGAAAAGATTTTAGAGTATCGTGGTTTGGCCAAATTAGTATCAACTTATCTCGAGCCAATTTTGGAGATGGTTTCCGAAAAAAATCGTTTGCACGCTCGTTTTGTTCAGACTGGAACCACAACAGGAAGAATGTCATCAGAACATCCAAATTTGCAAAATATACCGATAAGAAGTCCTGAAGGTAATCGAATCCGTAAAATTTTTCGTGCCACAGAAGGATTTACTCTTGTTGCTTTTGATTATTCCCAGATTGAGTTGCGAATTGCTGCTATTTTGTCTGGTGATTCAAAGTTGGTAGAGATATTTCACTCACAAGGTGATGTTCACCAAGGGGTTGCGTCAGAGGTTTTTGGTGTTTCGCCTAACGAGGTGACTAAAGAGATGCGTCGAAAAGCAAAGATTATAAACTTTGGAATTCTATACGGTATGGGAGTCAATGCTCTAAAGGATAATCTAGGGTCTACCCAAAGCGAAGCTCGAGAGTTTCTAAGTTTATACTTCTCTCGTTTTCCAGAGTTGCGAGACTATATGGAGAATGTAAAAAAAGAAGCAGCACAAGATGGTTACACAACCACTATGTTTGGTCGACGTAGGTATTTTTCTGGAATTCATTCCCCGATTCCATACATTCGTGCTTCAGCAGAAAGAATGGCTATTAATGCACCGATCCAAGGAACAGAAGCAGACATCATCAAAAAAGCCATGGTTGAGGTTGATATTTTCCTGCAAAAAGAAGGTGAGCTTAAAAATGTTTTTCCATTACTACAGGTTCATGACGAATTAGTTTACGAGATTAAAAATGAAAAGATAGAAACTTTACTACCAGAGATTCGTCGAATAATGGAAGAGGCTTTGGCAGGTAAGGATGCTAAAGGAGTACCAATCACAGTTGAGGTAGAGATTGGTTTAAACTGGAAAGAGATGAATAAGTATGAAAATTAATTTTTAATATTTTATAAATCATGTATTACTTGTTTGTTGATCAAAATATTGCTGAAGTAAAAAAGAAAGTCATCAATCTCTCTAGTAAGCTTCTTGAGAGAAAGCCTGGTTCTTCAATTTTTCGTCTTAATAATGAAAAATGGAGTCGCGAACTATTCGAAAGTCTTTTTCGTGGGCAGGGGTTGTTTGAGAGTAATTATATTGTGATATGTGACCAATTACTCACATTACCAATCGAAGAAAAGAAATTCTTTTTTTCTAGTCTAAAAGAGATATCTGAAACCAAACACATATTTATTTTTATCGAAAGTGATCCAAGTAAATCAGATCTACAGAAACTAGAAAAGTACTCTACTAAAAGTTCGGTAGTGTTAGGCAAAAAGAAAAAGGATGAGTTTAATGTTTTTGGTTTAACCGAGGCTCTGGCAGTTAGAAACAAAGCACAGGCTTGGGAGAAATTTCACTTAGCACTTCTCAACGGTAAGGTTCCAGAGGAGTTGCACGGCCTAATTTTTTGGCAACTGAAAACTTTACTGTTAGCTAAAAAAACCAAAACTGCATTAGAGGCTGGACTGAAGTCATACCCATACCAAAAAGCTAAACAAGCATCAACTAAATTTACTGAGTCAGAGTTAGAGGTTCGTTTAAATTATTTAGTTGATATATATCACGAAGCTCATCGAGGAAAGAACGATCTTTCACAAGAGTTGGAAAGATTTATTTTACTGATTTAATCGGATAAATAAAATAGCCTGATACTTCGTACCAGACTAATTTATTAATTGTCCGCCCACTAGGACTTGGTCACTCTCGTGGATATTTTCTGCGTTCTACGAACTTAAAAATATCTCACTCCCTCGACCCCCACTCGGGCAGTACGGTTTTCAACCGGCTTCGCCTGCCCTCGGTTCAAGT
>SKHG01000018.1 GCA_007117035.1 Candidatus Campbelliibacteriota bacterium | reverse complement strand
TAAGCCTTAACATGCTCTTTTAAATTTTTAGCAAATGTGTCACCTGATATTGAAATAGTTCCTATCCAGTTTTGAATATCTTGTGAGACTGTACTCTGTCCACCCCAGTCTTTAGTTATTAGAGCTGTTTTTAATTTCTTACGTGCTGCGTAGACTCCGGCTCCAGTTCCGGCTGGTCCTCCGCCGACTATTACAAGGTCGTATGTTTTATCCATAAATTTAATAGGCCACAGTAAAAACTGCTGATTTAGTTATCTGAGTAATTATTACTTAAGTTTTGATCTTCTTAGGAAACTTGGAACTGCGCTCCAGTCTGAATCGTCATCATCCTCTGGTGAGTCAATATCGATAAGATTAGTTTTTGTTTTATTGTCCAAACTTAACTTCTTTTCTTCGGTAGCTTTGTTTTGTATCTCGTTTTTCTTATCTACAGGATTTTCAGAAATTTCTGTCATTGCCTTGTTTTTTCGACTTTTGCGAACAGCATCCTCTGTGAAGCCTGAAGCAATAACTGTAATCTTGATTTCACCTTTTCGAAGTTTGTCATCTTTTACGGTTCCAAAAATTATTTTCGCGTTTGGATCAACTGAGTTGGTGATAGTGTCGGCTGCTTCTTTTATCTCGAACATAGTTAGATCATCTCCACCTGCGATTGAGAACAAGACACCTTGAGCACCGTCAATAGAAAGTTCTAGGAGTGGGGAATTAATAGCAATATTAGCGGCCTCAGAGGCTCGTTTTTCTCCACTAGCCTTACCAATTCCCATTAAGGCTGTTCCTGCATTATCCATTATAGATCTAATGTCAGCGAAGTCTGTGTTAATGATTCCTGGATTTGTGATAAGGTCGGAAATTCCCTCAACTGCTTGTTTTAGGATATCGTCACACATTGCAAAAGCATTGTTTGCTGTTGTCTCTTTACTGATTGTTTGGAAAAGCTGATCGTTGGGAATAGTAATAATAGCGTCAACAGCTGCTTTCAGTTCCTCTAAACCTTGCTCAGCGTAACGCATTCTTTGCACACCTTCAAAAGAAAAAGGTTTGGTTATAACTGCTACTGTCAGGACACCAAGCTCCTTAGCCATTCGGGCGATAAGTGGGGAAGCACCAGTACAGGTTCCTCCACCCATTCCACCTGCGATAAATATCATGTCGGCTCCCTTAATTGCTTCTTGAATCTCTTCTTTGTTTTCTTCAACAGCTTTTTTCCCAAGTTCTGGGTTCATTCCTGTTCCTAGTCCTCGGGTCAGGTTTTTACCAATATGAATCTTTTTCTTGGTGTTTGTGTGGTGAAGGTCTTGAGCATCGGTATTTACCGCTACAAAATCAACACCTTTAACTTTTGAGTCAACCATGTGGTTGACGGCATTTTTTCCGGAACCTCCAACTCCGAACACTTTTATTCTTGCGAAAGCTTCAACTTCTGGTTTTATATGTGGCATATTGATTTTAATAATTATATTACATTAACATAGTAACAAAAAAGAAGACAAAATCAAAACTGGACTTCAAACTACGGTAAGAACTGTTTAATCCAGATTGATACAGGTTTCCAGTTTCTACGAAATATTTCACTTGTTTTGTTTTTTTTGTTTCCTCCTTCTGTCATACCAATTATACAGAGACCGTACGCAACTGACCAGGAAGAGTCTTTGAGGTGGTGAGATTTTGAGGATCGGTTAAGTTGAGCTATTGAAGAGGGGAGGTTCGTATTTTTTTTAGCCAAATCTAAAATATTTTTTGAAGCAGAACCTCCACCAGTGATTACTACACCAGCTGGTAGTAGTTCTTGTCTATTAATTTTTTTGAGGTGGTTGTTAATAAGTTTAAAAATTTCAGATAACCTGTAATTTATAACCTCGTCTAGTTTTTTAGATGAAAGATCGTTAGGAGTAATTCCTCCCAGCTTAACCTGCTCTGCTTCTTCTAGGGTTAGTTTGAAGCCAAGAGCAATGTCGTTGGTAATGTCTGAACCACCAACAGGGAAGATCTCTAAAGAAATTGGTAAATTGTTTTCAAAAACCACGGCCGAAACAGTCTCGGATCCTATATTGACCAATACACAACCAGCAATCTTTTGTGTTTTGGAAAGCGAAACAAAGCTCGAAGCAATCGGTGAAGCAATCACATCTTCAATCTGGATGTTTAGAGATTCAATAACATCCATAAGATCAGTTAGGTGGTGTTCTAAGGATGTTATGAAAAGCATCTTAACCTCAAGACTTGCGCCTTTTAGTCCAACAGGGTTTCCTAAAACAACCTGTCCATCAAGTTTATATTCAACAGGAACACTGTGAATTATTTTTCGGTTTAGGGTTATTGATGTAGGGATATCTATTTCAGCAACATCGCTTACATTTTTTATGTCAGTCTCAGTGACTTCCATATCAGCTCTAGTAACTGAAACTTTGCCTTTAGAGTTTGTTGATGAGAGTCCTACTCCTCCAACAGAAACAAAAGCATTTTTTACTGAAACACCAGCCAACCTTTCGGCCATAGATATTGCTTCCTGAATATTTTTTTTAGCGTCATCTTTGTTTACTATATACCCATGTCTTAAACCTTTAGACTCTGCGGTACCTGCTCCTAAAATTTTTGGAATAAAACTGTTGTTTAACTGAGCACGTTCAATTATCAATACTTTTATTTGATGTGTGCCTATATCTATTCCTGTGATTATATTTCTGCTCATAAAATACTCAGTTCTTAAAATGTGTAGTGTTTGTATTAAAATTACTTTTTCGCAAATCCGTATTTAGATTCAGCGAACATAAAACCTCTCAGATTTTATTTTGGTAGAAGTCCAAATTCTTTCAAAATTTTTTCTTCTTCTTTCTCCATTCTACTCCCATGTTGCAAACCTTTCAAATGCAATAAACCGTGGATAAAAAAAAGTGCCAGGCATTGTCTATATGTTCGTTCGTATTGCTTAGATTCAGACTCAACTTTTTTGAGACAGATAAAAATCTCACCTTCGTCCGATGATAAAGGGAAACTTAAAATATTTGCTGGATAATTTTTGCTTCTATATTTTTGGTTAAGGTCTTTAGCTTTCTTTTCTCCGATCATAACCAGACTCAATCCGTACTTTTTTCCCAGGACTCTGTCTTTTATTTTTTCGTAAGGTAATTGGGGTGGCTTTGATTTGGTAGACCAAGAAAAAAACAAACCCCCAATATTTAAGGGATCTGTTTTTACTTCTTGTTTTCCTTTATTCATTTGTGTTTAAGTTTCTGTGCTTTTTATCGTCGGCCGTATCGATTCTCAGGAAGTTTACCTAGTTTTACTAAACGCTCTCTGTTCTTAATGTTCTCAATTCTCTTCAAAGCTTCTCGTTTTGTTTTAAGGGTAGAGGAAGGTCTTGATCGAAAACGAATTGAACGAACTTTTTGAACCAAACCCGAACCCTGAACTTTTTTTGTAAAGCGTCTTATAAGAGATGTAGTATTCTCGTTGTTATTTTTTTCTACTTTAACTTGTGTTGCTGTCATAAGAATTTAAGATACCATAGTCCAAGTCAACTTTCAAGGGTCTTTGAGTCTTCTATTTTACTAAACTATAACTCTGGTTTTTCGTCTTTTTAACTTCCTAAGATGATCATAGAGTTTTGTAAGGGGAATTGTTTCCTGAGATCGGTTTTCAATACTCCGGACTATAACCGTACCTTCAGCAGCTTCTTTTTGTCCAATTATTATCATATAAGGAAGATTTAATTTTCCAGCAAAAGACATTTGGGGTGTTAATTTTTCTCGAGTTAGGCAATGACACAAAGGGATTCTCTTTTTGCGAAGATCATTAATAATTTTAAGACTTTTAAGCCTGGCGTCAAATCCGAGGTGAACAAAGCAAAAGTTTGGATTTATTCTTTTGGTTAATGATTTTTTTCGATTTGAGAGAGGTGCAATATATGAAAGGTAAACTCCCATGGCAGGAATTTCTTTTCTAAAACCAAGTGATCTTCCTAAAGCTGAATATCTCATACCTCGAGCTGAAATTATCTCTCTGTTTGTGCTGGGTAAATCCTTTGAGATGATTCGGAATATTGTCTGTGACTGAACTTTTCGATTAGCTAAAAGATTATTTTTAATGCTGTAGGCTATACCAAGACCCTCAAGGTACTCTAAGATTTCTGTGAAGTGCTTTCTGTTTTTATCTGAAAGATAAGCAATTGGTTCTGGAGCATTGTTTTGTAATTTTTCTGCCAAAGTGTTGTTAAATGAAAAAAGCATATACGGATCTGTTCGACACGCATCTTTCATATTGTCGGGCATTAAACCTAAGGAGGTTTTTATATATAACTTAAGTTCGCTCTCGTAACGATTTCGTGATTCATCGTCACCTGTGTTATTTATCTCAACTTCTAGGTTTGAAAAACCAGCATCCTCAAGAATAGCTAAGGAACTCTGGATGACCAAAGCTTCGCTTATACTCTTTTCTACTCCGATAATGTCTATGCTGCAAGAGTGTTTGTATGTTGATTTGGATTTTTGTTGAGTTAAGGGTTTTTCATAATAAAGCATTATGGGATTTGGTAGGGAAGGAAAGCGTCCTTCGCGATACATTTTTATCAAAGTCGCTTTTTCTTTTGTGTTAAAAAGTTTTTGATCTGACTCGTGACAAGGAAAAACAGAATTTAAACTATCAACAATCTGATTGGCTTCTGGGTCAATGTCAGAAGGTTTTAGTCTATGAACTGATGTAAAACCGTAGTACATTGCGATTTCAGCAGCGGGAGTACATTCATACAACCCGAAAGGAAAAGCATCGAAACTATTGTTGGGTGTGTAGTCAGTTAACAATTTTATGTTTGAGGATTTTTGCTGAATCATAAGACTTTTGTTAATTTTATAAATTCCGTTCGCTGTTATTTTAATTTGGATCTATGTAATCACTTTTATATTTCCCAGGAAAAATTGAGATAGTTCTAAAAGGAATTAAACGGAACAGTGGTCGACCAATTATTTCTGAGGCTGACAAAGGACCCCATGAACGGGAATCGGAACTGGCAGAGCGGTTATCTCCTAAAACATAGTACTCGTCTTTGTTTAGTGCTATGACTAGATTATCGTTTTTTGAGTTGTTTTTTATGTAGGGTTCTTCCAACTTTACCCCTGAAGGATTTTCTTTGCTGTAAACTGTAACTGAACCTTGTTGAATCTCGAGTTTTTCGCCTGGTAGACCGATAATTCTTTTTATGAAAAACTGGTTTGGGTCATTAGGATATCGAAAGACCACCACATCTCCTCGTTTAGGTGAGTTGAATCTATAACTTAACTGATCGACAATTAGATACTGACCAGTATTGAAAGTTGGATCCATAGAAGCACCATTTACAATGAATGGCTGGGCTACAAATATTCTTATTGGCACCACTATCAAGAAAACTAGGAGTAAGAATGTTAAAACATCTTTCATAAGTTGTGCTATTGTATTACAAATGTAGACACATTTCAAGTATAAAGTAATAATAAATAATAAAAGCAAAATGTTAGAAGAACAAAAAAAAGAAAATAAGAAATTTTTATTAGTTGGGTTAGGTAATCCAGGTGAAAAATACAAAAACACTCCGCACAATATTGGGCGCGAAGCGGTTGTTTACTTTGCTCAGAAAAATAACTTCCCAGAATTTGTAATTGATAAAAAATCAAACTCACTTAAAAGTATCGGTGAGGTCAGTGGTTCTCAGACAGTATTAGTTCTACCTCAAACTTTTATGAACCTCTCTGGTTTGTCGGTCGATACTGTAATTTCGTATGGAAATATGGAAATTGAGTCCTTGGTTGTTTTGCACGACGACATTGACCTACCTAAAGGGCAGATTAGACTGTCGCTTGGTCGTGGATCTGGTGGTCATAAAGGAGTTAAGTCAATAATTGATTCTCTTAACACTGTTGGCTTCCTACGTCTACGGATAGGTGTCTGTCCGCAGACCAAACCAAGTGAATCATCAGATTTTGTACTGAGCGTGCAAAAGGTAGAAGAAGAAACACTCTTCAAAATCTCAGAGGTTTTGGACGGTTTAATTAAATTTGGTTTAGAGAAAACTATGAACAAATACAACTAACTTATTTTTGGAATCAAAATATTAGTCACGTCAAATGTTGAGTGATTCTTGCGAGACCACTTCTAAATTAAAGAGTGGTTTTTTGTTTTTTTAGACTTTGTTATCGAGTTTATATTTTCTTGTAGGTCAAAGTCATCTTCTGTTCGACTGGATCAAACAGTGTAATAGTAAATTTATAGTTCTTACCAAGTTCTAAAGTTTCTCGAAGCTGATCTTCGTTGCCAAACTCTGAAACATGAACTAAACCAGCTACTCCTTCTTCAATGCTAGCCAAGGCGCCGTGTTTATTAAACTTAATGATCACACCTTCAACTTCTTGACCTTCTTTGTATTTCTTGGCTGCTTCCTTCCAAGGATTTTCTTTCAAGGCTTTGATTGATAGTGAAATTTTATCATTCTTTACTTCAATAATTTTTACCTCAATTTTTTCTCCAACCTTAAACATCTGTTTTGGATCATCAACAAGACCCCAGTCAATTTCAGAAATGTGAACTAGTCCTTCTAGTCCTTCTTCGATTTTAATAAATATTCCAAAATCAACAATTCCAGTTACTTCTCCTTCAACAACTTCTCCGACAGAGTATTTTTCAACTTGTTTTTCTTTGTCGTCATTTTCTGTTTGGCCCTGTATTTTTTCTGAGAATATTAGTTTTTCTTCTTTTGGTAGGGCAGTGATGATGCTAACTGAAAGTTTTTCGCCAGTAAGTTTTCTTAGTTCGTCTAGAATCTTATCTTTATCGCTGTCTTCAACTTTTGGATAGTTTTTGGTGCTCAACTGAGAAGCAGGTAGAAATCCCTGAACACCTTGCCAAGTCATCAGCAGACCTCCTTTGTTTGCTTCTTCAACTGTTAAATCAAAAATTGTTCCAAGTTTAACTGCTTTCTCGGCTTCCTCCCAAACAACTGCCTGACGAGCTTCTTTAAGAGATATCTCGATGTAACCCCACTCATTGCTGGTGTCCACAATTTTACCAGAAATAGTGTCTCCAACATTAACTCTCTTAATGATGTCACGGGCATTCATCAACTCTCTTCCGTATATAATACCTGTACCAAATGGAGACAGGTCAACATAAACTCCGCCCGTACCACTACCAATAACCACACCCTCAACAACATCGCTGATTGAAGGTGGTGTTTGACTTTTTTGTAATAAGTCGCTCATTGCGACGCTTACTTTTTTGTCTTTTATTTCTTGGTTATAAGAGTAACCAATGTCCTTTTTACTATCTGTTTGTTCTGTTTCTAAACCTTCTTCGTTCGATACTGCACTACTTGTTTTTGTATTCATAAAATATAAAGACCTGTTTCAGCTCCGATCCCTCCTAACATCCATGGTTCGCGAGAACGGGGTTACTGAAAAGGTGATTAATAAAAAACTCTCTTGTTGGCATTTAGTATATATAAAATAACGTAATTGTCAAAAAATTACTCAAAAATTACGACGTTTTTGATTTAGGTGATAAGTATAACCAAGTTCCATATTTTTATAAAAAAAGAATATGGAACTTGGTTCAAAAATTTGTTATAATAAAGAACATAACAATGATTTAATTTGTAATTTATGATAATCACTTATTTCGGTAAACAATTCTTTAAGATTCAACATGGGGATGTTTCGGTGTTGGTCAACCCAGCTGAATCACTAAAGAGTAAGGGTCGTTTTAATAATGGAATAGTTCTCTCAAGCATTCATCACTCCGATTTTATTTCTGAAGATATTTTGAAAAAAGAATCTGAGGAGGACGGAGCTTTTGTTATCTCTCGCCCGGGGGAGTATGAAGTTAAGGGAGTTGTCATTCGTGGTTTTTTAACTAAAACTTCTTATAGTGGTAAGAAACACAACACAATATATTTAATAAGTTTGGATAATATCAAGGTCTGTATTCTGGGTGCAATATCTGATGTTAAGGATATTGATACCGAAACTCTTGCTCTGTTGTCTGGAGTTGATATTTTAATCACTCCGATTGGTGGCGATGATGTTTTGAGTGCTGAGGAGGCCTATAAGTTTGCAGTTAAAATGGCTCCGAAGGTTATTATCCCAGCTCAATATGATAAGCAGGAAACACTAAAGCGTTTCTTTAATGAAGGTGGGGAAGATAAGGTTGCACTAAACGAAAAGTTTGTAGCAAAGAGAAAAGACCTTGACCAAAAAAGTGGCGAGATTATTGCGCTCTCTAGTTAATTTTTATTATGTTCTCTTACCTTGAAAGGTTAAGAAAGCGAGATGGAAAATTTCGACGTCGTGTCGCGTTGTCAATCTCATTGATTGTAACGTCCGTGATATTTTTAAGTTGGCTTGGGGTTGGTGTTTTTTATCCAGAGTCTACAAGTCGATCTGGGAGTGGATCAGCACCTTCACCAGCTGTTTCTTTAAAAAATAGCATTAGTAGTTCTTGGAGTTCTCTTAGTTCTGATATCAAGTCAGTGTATGACAACATTTTTAAAAGTTTTGATGATAGTTTGGATTGGGATAGTGATGAAGAGTACGAAGATGATTATTTGGAGAAAACAGATAACCCTGTGACAAATATTCCGCCTCGACCAAGAGATGTTCCAGAATTTCCGTCGCAGTAGATAAGAAAAAACTTTTCAAAAAATATTGATTTCGTGATATAGTAAATTTTTAAGAAAATCAAATGCCTGGAAGTAAAAAAAATAAAAACAAAGATTTTGAAGATAATAAAGACGAGACTCCTTTTGTCTCTCATGTTGTTCCGTACAGTATTGTTACTGAAATGAAAGAGTCTTATTTGGACTACGCAATGTCTGTTATTACATCTCGAGCTCTACCTGATGTAAAAGATGGACTAAAGCCGGTTCACCGTAGGATTCTTTATACTATGCATGAACTAGGTTTGGTTGCTGGTGGTAAAACCAGAAAGTCGGCTAAGATTACCGGTGATGTAACAGGAAACTATCATCCTCATGGTGATGTGGCAGTTTATGAATCATTGGTCAAAATGGCTCAACCTTTCGTGATGCGTTACCCGTTAGCTATCGGTCAAGGAAACTTTGGATCAATTGATGGAGATAATGCTGCGGCCCCTCGTTATACCGAAGCGAAGATGTCAAAAATATCTGCTTCGATGTTGGCAGATATTGAAAAAGAGACAGTAGACTGGAGACCGAACTATGAAGGTACTAGAGAAGAACCGATAGTTTTACCAGCTAGAGTACCAAATCTATTACTGAACGGTACTTTAGGTATTGCTGTTGGAATGGCTACAAATATTCCACCACACAATTTACGTGAAGTACTTGGTGCGACTAATCACTTGATTGATAAGCCTGATGCTACAACTGAAGACTTGCTAGAGTATATTAAGGGTCCTGATTTTCCGACAGCTGGAATTATTTTTAATAAAAAAGATATTCACCATGTCTATGCTACTGGTCGTGGTGGAATTGTTACTCGTGGCCTTGCTGAGATTGAAGACGATGATAAAGGTGGTTCTCGAATAGTTATTTCCTCGGTTCCTTATCGAGTTAATAAGGCAGATATGGTTATGAAGATTGCTGACTTGGTTCGTGACAAAAAAATTGAAGGTATTAAAGGTTTGAGAGACGAGTCATCTTCTGATATTAGAGTGGTGGTTGATTTAAAAAATACCTCACACCCACAGACTGTCTTAAATACAATATACAAGCACACCCAACTCGAAGATACTTTTTATGTAAACATGGTGGCTCTGTTAAATGGTGTACCCCAGACATTTTCATTGAAACTGATTCTTGAGACCTTTATTCAACATCGTAAGGATGTAATTCGTCGAAGAACAGAGTATGACCTACGTAAAGCCAAAGAGCGTGAACATATTTTGCTAGGTCTAAAAAAGGCTCTCGATCATATCGATGAAATAATTAAGCTTATAAAATCATCTAAAGATGCTAATGAAGCTCATGGTAAATTAAAGCAAAAGTATAAATTTTCAGATCTACAAGCTACAGCTATCTTGGAGATGCGTCTGCAAAAATTAGCCGGTTTGGAAAGAAAGAAAATTGAGGAAGATTTAATTCAAACTCAAGCATTGATTAAGGATTTGGAAAGTATTTTGAAAAGTGCCCAGAAGGTAAAAAATATAATAAAAGACGAGTTAAAAGAGATTGAAGATAGGTATGGTGATGAGCGTCTTACTAAAGTGGTTTCTGGAGGAGCACGAACGCTTTCTGTTGAAGATTTGGTTGCAGATGAGGAATCAGTTTTGGTTATAACTTCCGGAGGATATGTTAAAAGAACAAATCCTAATGAATATAAAAAACAAAAACGTGGTGGAATCGGAGTGATTGATCTAAACACCAAGGAAGAAGATTTTGTGACAACCTTCTTAACAGCCTCAGCTCACAGTGATATTTTGTTCTTCACAAACCACGGAAGGGTGTACAAAAGAAAGATGTACGAAATTCCTGAAGGCCGTCGATCAACCAGAGGAAAGTCAATTATGAACTTTATTCCGATGGAACAGAATGAGAAGGTCAACTCTGTATTAGCGATGCCAAAAGATATGGATTCGGACCTATGCTCTGTTGTGATGGTTACTGAGTCTGGGGTTGGTAAAAAAGTTTCCTCAAGTTCCTTTGCTGATGTTCGTCGTAGTGGAATGATTGCGATTAAATTGTCTACAGATGACCGACTGGTTTCGGTTTTCTTTAGTAAGAAGGGTGACTCGGTGATGGTTACTAGCGCAAAGGGTAGAAGTATTAATTTCAAAGAAAGTGATTTGAGAGAGATGGGCCGGTCTGCTCGAGGTGTTAGAGCAATGAAATTGCAGAAAGGAGATAGAGTTATCTGGGCTGACGTTTCGAAAAAAGAATACAAAGATCCAGTAGTTTTGGTCATGAGTGAAAAAGGTTATGGTAAAAAAACTAGCGTTTCAAAATATAAAATTCAAAAACGAGGTGGTAGTGGTATAAAGACTGCACATGTTACTGATAAGACTGGAGAGATTATTATCGGTCGAGTTATAGAAGACGAGGAAGAGTTGATTACTATTTCTAAAAACGGAAACGTTATCAGAACGGAGGTTGAGGGGATTCCTCGCCTTGGACGTGATACTCAAGGAGTCAGAATAATGAAACTACGAAGTGGAGACGCAGCTTCGGCAGTCATATGTCTATAATCTTTAGGGATTAGAAAATATTATTTAAGATAAACTTATGTTCTCGGATCCGGAAAAAAATTTAAAAACATTAAAAATATCATCCGGTATGAAGGTGGCTGATTTTGGAAGCGGATCGGGATTTTATACTTTAGCGATAGCTGAGAACGTTTCACCAAAAGGTAAGGTGTATGCTGTTGATATTCAAACAGGTCTCTTGGAAAAAATAAGAATGGATTCAGATAGAATAGGTTTGGGTCATGTAGTTGAGGTAGTCCAAGGTGATTTAGAAAAAGAAAACGGTAGTCGTTTAGCATCAGATTTAGTTGATGCTGTCGTGTTAGCTAACACTTTATTTCAGATAGACGAAAAGGAGAAATGTGTTTCCGAAGCAATCAGAATTATAAAGAATAATGGGAGAGTCTTGGTTTTGGATTGGCTTGATTCGTTTGGAGGTATTGGTCCTCAACCTGAAGATGTGGTTTCAAAGGAATTGATTAAAAAAATGTTTATAGATCAAGGGGCAGAGCTGTCGGAGGAGTTGGAGCACCCTGGAGATCATCACTACGGATTTATTTTTGTTGTGAAAAAAAACAAAGCAAGGTAAAATTATATTATATGAAAGGTATCTCACAGATGAGTCCGTTCCAGTTAGTCGTGATGGGTACATTCGGCGCGCTTTTAGTAATTGGAATTATTCTTTTTTCAACCTTTAGGTCTTCTGAGAGTGGTCCGCAACCAATCAGTTTGCAAGTTTGGGGTTTTATGGACAGTGAGATTTTTGGAGACTGGGTTTCGGCTAGTGGCCTAGAAGAGCAGACAAACATTACATTGAGGTATCAAAAGAAAAATATTAACACTTTTGAAAACGAGTTAATTAGAGCGTTAGCTGTTGGTAGTGGTCCTGATATTTTTTTCGTGTCAGATAATCAACTCTCAACCTATCGTGAGTTTGTGGTCAATATTCCTTTCGAGAGATTTTCTGAGTCAAACTTCCGATCGACTTTTGTTGAGCACGCAGATATATATCTAACAGAAACTGGTATAAGTGCTATACCTGTTATAATCGATCCTTTGGTAATGTTTTGGAACAGAGACATACATTCAGATATTGGTCTCGTTGGTCCGATACAGTTTTGGGAAGACCTTGATGATTTTTCTGTGAGAGCTACAAATAGAGAAAATAGCACAATCAGTAGAAGCGCAATTTCTTTTGGTGAGTATCGTAATATTCGACACGCTAAAGACATTATCTCAACATTAATTATGCAGACTGGTGGAGATATTTTCTATAAAGAGGGAGGTGTTGTTCGTTCGGGCCTAGATCAAAATTTTGGTTTTACCAGACCTCCTGCAGTTTCAGCCGTATCATTCTTTGTTGACTTTGCAGATCCGAGTCGTCGGATTTACTCCTGGAACAGGAACCTACCGGATTCTCTCGAGTATTTTTCTCAAGGGCGATCAGCTTTGTATCTTGGACGAGCAGGTGATATTAAGGAGATTCAACTTCGCAATCCAAACCTAAACTTTGATGTTGCGCCTTTACCGTATTTGCGTGAGGGTCGTAGTGAACCTCGAATTCGTAATGTGGTAACAGGTCAGATGGAAGGTTTGGCAATTAGTCGTTCAACCAAAGATATTCAAAGATCACTGTCTGCTATTATGTTTTTGACAGGATCTAAATCTCTTGGTGTTTTGGAAGCTGAGTTTGCAACACCTCCAGTTCGTAGAGATATGTTATCAAACAGAACTCGACAAGAGTTTTACATTGATGTTTTCTATGATTCTGCAATCCGTTCTAGGTCCTGGTTTGATCCTGATCCGAACCAGACAGACCAAATTATACGTGAGATGATCGAGTCGATTACTGGTGGGCGTGAGGGTGTTAACTCGGCTATTAAAAGAGCACACCAATCTCTCATGGATATTTTATGAAATTATTAAAACTTCACAAAAATAAAATTCTTATTCTCTTTTTTGGTATTTTTTTTCTAGCTATACCAGTGATATCTTCGGCACAGATTGTGCCAGATTGTGGTCCCGGGGGGTGTGGGTGGGATGATTTAGTCCAGTTAGCAAAAAATTCTATTAATTTTTTGATTTGGATAGCCATACCGATTTCGGCCTTAATGTTTGCATGGGCTGGTTTTCTCTATATTTCTGCAGGCGGTAGTCAGGATAAGATAAAGCAGGCACACAGTCTTTTTTTGAATGTTGGAATTGGTTTGGTTATAGTATTGGGGGCTTGGTTGATAGTTAGTTTAATTCTTTTTGCTCTGACGGATATTGATTTAGGTGATGCACCAGCCAGAATTCATCCTGTTTATGATGTCCTCTCATAAAAAGAATTTATTAAATTTATTAAAATGTTTTAATTAAATTATGTTAAACTGGAACACAATGAAAAATATATTTAAGTTTATTTTACCGGCTGTGATATTAGTCTTCTTTTCTTTTGCTTTTCTTCAAGCTGATTTAGTTCTAGCTCAGGCTGGTGGTGGAACTGGTGGTGGTGGTATACCGAATCCTCTTACAGGCATTGATTCTTTTGAAGGTCTTATATACGCAATAATTGATGGAATCGTGATTCCAATTGGTTTTGTAATTGTGGTTATTGCGATAATCTATACAGGTTTTTTGTTTGTGATGGCTCGAGGTAATTCAGACAAACTTCAGGAGGCTAAAAATGCTTTTGTTTGGACTGCGATTGGTGCTGTTGTTCTTTTGGGATCATGGGCAATTGCATATGCAATTGAAGGTACGGTTATTCAAATAACTGATTATTAAGATTGTTATGAAAAATATTTCAAAAATTTTATTTGGTTCATCTGGTCTGTTTGTTTTGTCTTTAATTCCATCCAGTTTTGTCTTTTCTCAGTATGGTGGAACGGACACAGTTGAGGGTTTTGTGGATATTATTATAGATCTACTTTTTGTTCTAGTCATAGTTCTTCTTGCTTTAGCCTTTTTGATTTTTATTTGGGGTCTGGCAAAATTTATTCTAGCCCTTAAGTCGGGAGGTAGTGATGAGGATATTAAGAACGGAAAAAGATTGATCGTTTGGGGAGTGATTGCTTTTCTGGTGCTTTTTTCATTAAGCAGTATTTTGGCTGTTATAACTGGAACTTTTGATTTTTATTCGGGAGGTATTCCTTTTCTACCTGAATTATAATTATAATAGTTTAAAAACTATTTATTATTAGATATAATACAAATATATATGATAAAAAAAATATATTACAGTTTATTCCTTCCTCTTACTGCTTGGCCAATTATGTTGAATGCACAGTTTTATGATGTAATTAATTGGGGGGGCACTACTCCTGATCCTGATGATCCAGGTCTTGTTGGCTTTTTTTCTAGAATTCTGAATATAATTGATATTTTAATCATTGTAGTTTTTGCACTAGCATTCTTGTTCTTTATCTGGGGCCTAACAATTTTTATTTTGCAAGCTGGTGAAAAGGAAAAGGTTGAGGAGGGTAAGAGAATTATGATTTGGGGTGTAATTGCATTTACAGTAATGTTATCGCTTTGGGGAATTGTTAATCTACTTGGTAATATATTTTAATTAAATTCAGCATTATGTAACAAAACAATGGCTGTGAAAAATTCTTTTCCACACCCATTGTTTCCTATTTATCGACTTTGTTGGTATAATTTATATGTTAAAGGTCGCTTAGTCGTTAAATTGGTTATAATTATTAGTAGTTAAAAAAAAATGAAAAAATATATTTTAGGTGGTGCAGTTGCGTTAGTTTTGGTTGTTCCGGTTTTGGTTTTTGCAGAAGATGAAATAACAACTTTTTTGTATAGAATTTTGAACTGGATTGACACATTGTCTCTGCTCTTGATGGCGTTAGCCTTTTTGTTCTTCTTGTGGGGTCTAACCAAGTTTGTTCTGTTTGCCGGTGATGAAACAGCTCGAGCCGAAGGAAAACAAATAATGTTTTGGGGAATTATTGCGTTTGTTTTGATGTTGGGAGTCTTTGGTATTGTCAATGTCCTTGTTGATGGTCTTGGTTTTGAAAAGGATCCTAATGTTGGCGGGTTACCACAATTCGGTGATAATTAATCTAGTTTGGTTTAGAATTTATAAATGAGATTTCTGTTTGAAAAATTTAGTCTAGTATCGACCGCACATGCGCAAGAGCATTCGGCGATTGATATAACGCCGTTACTTTTAAGAATCAACGAATTTATTCTTAATCCTCTGATTTTACTTCTTTTTGTCTTAGCATTGGTTATGTTTATGTGGGGTATTATAGAGTTTCTCTCAGGTCAAGACAATGAAGAAGCGAGAGAGAAAGGTAAGAGAAATATGTTCTGGGGTGTTATTGGAATGGTTATAATGTTTTCGGTTTACGGAATTATATACACACTTCTGGCTACTTTTGGAATCCAAGAACCTGATTTGATGATGTAATAAGATTTTGGTAGACTACAGAAAAAAAGCGCGAGGGTTAAAACCCTCGCGCTTTGTGTTTACCTCCTTTCGATCTCGAACAAGACTTCTTCTTCTTGACCTGTTAAAGAACGGAACCGGAAACCCATAGTTTTAAATCCACGCGGGAACTCAAAATATGTTGTGTCTGGTGCGACCGTTACTTTCCTTAACATATGGCCGTCACCTAAAGGTTGAACCTCAACCTTACCGCTTACGAAGAAACGGAATTCATGTCTAGATGGAATTCCAATCGTTTCGCTCCACCCTGTAGCTGGTACAGAGACTAATCTTTCTCTGGTTGCTTGTTGCCTGAGAGAAGCTCGACGCTCTTCTCGGGCCTCAACAACACTCGCTCCAGCACTGGCTGCGGCTGATGCTAGACCTCGAAAGGTTGTGACTGTAATCCAACCAATTGAAGCTATGAAGGCTATTGTTAGTAGTCCAAGCATAGTTTTCCTCACAGGGTCAGATGAATTATTTACCCCTGAGGGTTTTTTATTCGAGTCTGAGTTTTCTGACTTTTTTTTAAAAGCTAGACCAAGTAGGGTTATAACAGCTATCACTAAAGGTAGTGCTATAAGTACTACAAGAACTGTTTTCATGTTTCCAAGGGTTATCAAAACACCCGTGGAACCAGCTAGGTATTTAATTAATATAGTCAGTCCGAACACCAATAGAAAAAATGATATCGCTAGAATAAGTGTAACCCAGATACTTCCATTAATGTTCTTACTCTGTTTTTTTGTGATCTCTTTTTGACTTTCTTTTTTTTCTTCCATTTAAAGAACTCCTTTCTTTTGTTGTTAGTTGATCCTGTAAACACAATAGTACAGATTATAGGAAAAGTCAAATTTATTGTTTAATGTTTAAATACTTCTGATACTTTTGATACATTAGTAGTTAATGACTACTGAAATGTCACAGAACATATTTAAATTTTAATAAAAAAACCGGTATCGCATAATTGCGATACCGGCTTGTAAAGAACAAGATGGTTTAGTTAGTGTCTTGGACCATCACACCACCACCTCCTCTTACATAGGTCTTACCGCTCCATTCTTTCAGATTCTCCATCTCAAGAATAACTTGAACGGTTCGGTTTGCTTCATCCGCCGGAACACCTTGGTCGATTAATTTTTGCATAATCATGTTAATCCGATCGGATTCAGCTGATGCTTTCAGTTTGATTGCATCTCGAGTACCCATAGCCTCCTGGCGGGTACCTTCGGCTTTGTGTAGCTCGGTCTGTTTCGTAAGGATAGCCTCACCAAGTTTTTGAGTGTCTTCGTGAGCTTCCCAGTCAGCAAGCTTAATGCTAACTAAAGAAAACCCAAAACGAGGAATGATACCGTGTGGGATTTCTCCCTTTATATTTCCAGAGATTTCAGGCGGTTTCCCGTGAGTTATTCTCTCAAGTTCCTTAAATATCTCTGATTTTTTTCCGTCATTTCCTTTTTTCCTTCTTACTTTGTTGTAGAAACTTCTACTAGCGTTAAGGTTCCGAAAACGTTTTTCAATTACTGAACCTTCACCTTTTCCAATCTTCATCCAGTGAAAGAAGTTCAGTGGAGCTGGGAAGTATTTCTTTTTGTCTTCATCTCCCAACGCATTCCAGTCATCTGAATGGAATTCACCTTCTTCTGTGACTGCTACTCGGTGAGTTGCCACAAAATCGATCATCGTAGCCTCGATAGCAGCGTCTATGAAAGGGAAGAAGTCCCCTTTGTAATAGTACACTGGAATTGAGGGTATAACTTGCCAAAAAGTCGGCAAAATGACGAGATTTATTTTGGAGTTATCTCCAGGTAGTTCAAGTTCCGACATGTATATAGGTCTAGGAACTATAACTCTCAGTGAAGAGACTTCTGGACATTCCGGAGAAACAATAACTCTGTCACTAAGAGGAGTCTCTTTAGTCGAGGAAGATTTATCTCGATATCTCTTCCGATCTATTCCAAAGGTGTGAACCCTGGTGTTAGGCCAGAACCATGAAATAAAACGAATACCGAATGTCTCCCAGAGCCATTTTTGGAACCACACAGTTCCACACATAGCCCCATAAAAGAACGCCTTATTTCTTTTTTCTTCATCATCATCTTTGATCAACCAGTGTCGACCATCGAGATCCGAATCACTTGACATTCGGTACCCGCCTACATTTGGCCAGATAACCCTCATGTCATCTCCTCGGTTTATGAACACAGTATTACCTTTTTCGATTCGAGTGAAGTATATACCTCTTTTGGCTAAAAAGAGGATCACCACTAAAGATAATCCTGCATAAATTAAAGTAGCTACAGCTACTAATATGAATATTGTTGTCATAATGACCTCCTTGTTTTGTATTGATTTGTCAAAGAAGTATTCTTTGATTTCCTTTCACAACTATATAATAATATACAATGCGTGTCAAATATTTCGATTCAAATTAATAATAGTGTTGTGAACTAAGTAGAGACAGTTTGGACTAAAAAATTCACTATGTTTGGTATGGAAAGCAAGATTTTATATTTTTAATTTTTTCTACGCAAAAACAAAATTCAGTTGTCTCTGTTGCGAATTAGCATCTGTTAGTTTCACCTTAACCTTTTGTCCTAAAGAGTAGGTAGTTTTAGTTTTTTGGCCAATCAGTCGGTAATTTTTCTCATCAAGTTCAAAGTACTCGTCTCCGATGTTTGAGATACGAATCATACCGTTCGAGAGTGTACTGAGTTCCTCAACAAAAAGACCCCATGTTGTTACACCTGAGATGACTGCATCAAAAGTTTGGCCGATATGGTTTTCCATAAACTCAACTTGTTTCATCCTAATCGACTCTCGTTCAGCCTCGGTTGCTCTGATTTCTTTTTCTGTAGATTCTTGAGAGATGGCTTTTAGAGTAGCTGTTATATCCTGTTTTAGTTTTTGATTATGAATTTTTTTCCAAAGCAGACGGTGAACTATTAGATCTGGGTACCGACGTATTGGAGATGTAAAATGAGTGTAGTGTCGGAAGGCTAGACCGAAATGTCCGATGTTTTTAGTAGAGTAAATAGCTTTGGACATACTACGTAAAGTTGCAGTCTTTACCAAAGGTTCCTCGTCACAACCTTCGACCCTATCTAAAATTTTATTAATGTCTCTAGGTGTTATCTGATCCGGTTTAATATTGAATTCGTGTCCCAAAGCTTTTAGAAAAATAAAAAGTTCTTCAAGTTTATCTGGGTTTGGTTTTTCGTGTATACGATAGATCGCTTTTTGTTTTTTGACTTTATCATCTAGAAACATTGCAACCTCACGATTAGCTAGCAACATAAATTCCTCAATAAGTTTGTGGGTTTCTAAGTGCTCTTTTATATAGACTCGGGTTGGCACACCTTTTTCGTCTAGTTCGAAAGCAACCTCATCACTTTCAAACTCTATTGCCCCCATACTTGATTTTTTCTTGCGAAGTTCTTTTGCTATTTCGTTTAGTGTTTTTATTTCAGTTTGATATTTTCCTCCTAATTTCATCTCTTCCTCGGCTTCTTTGTAACTAAAACGTTTGTCTGAACGTATCAGGGTTCGATCAAAATATTTCTCCAAAACTTCTCCTTTACGATTTAATTGGAAAACAGCTGAAAAGGCTAGTTTATCTTCGCCAGGATTTAAACTACAAAGGTCATTAGATAAGACCTCTGGTAGCATCGGAATAGTTCGGTCTACTAAATAGACTGATGTCCCGCGACGACGAGCTTCTTTATCAATAGCAGACCCTTCAGTCACGAAGTGTGCAACGTCGGCAATGTGAATCCCAATCTCGAACTTGTCATCACCAAGGTCCTTAAAGGAAAGGGCATCGTCAAAATCTTTAGCAGTTTCTGGATCAATGGTTAGAGTAGTTGTCTCACGTAGATCTCTGCGACTCTCAATTTCTTTTTGTGGAATAGGAGTGTTTTGTTCTTTAAGTTTGCGAGCCTCTTTTTCAACTGTTTCCGGAAAATCAACTTCAAAACCTTTTTCAATAATGATTGAGTTCATCTCAACCTCGTGTTCTCCAGACAGTCCTAGAATCCTCAGTATCTGTCCTTCTGGATTCTTTTTAGGATCGTCCCATCGTAGAAACTTAACAACCGCTTTGTGTCCGTCTTCTATATCCTTAGGTGGTTCTGGAATCAGGATGTCTCTATAAAAGCGATTGTTGTCTGGCAGAACAAAACAAACATTACCTTTTTTCTCGATAACCCCAACAATAGTTTCTCTAGCTCTTTTTTTTATACCCACAACCTGTCCGAGAAGTTCTTTTTTCTTTGCCAAAAGACTAACTTCAACTTCATCATCAGGTAATGCTGTGTTTAGATCGTGTTCTTCAATTTTAATATCTTTTTCAAACTCAGTAGTGGGAAGGTATCCAACACCACGAGCAGAGATAGAGATTACTCCACTAAAGGTTTTGGATTTACTACTATTAAGAGAATCTTTGTTTTTGTTTTTATTACTCATTGAGCTACTGTACCACATTTTCTAATCTCGTTTTAGTACTTATCTTAGATGGGGGTGTAATACGTTGACTTTTCTTCTTGGTTTGTTAAGATAACTTGATGTTAAAGATCAGATTACAGAGAGTTGGTAGAAAACACGAGCCGGTTTTTAGATTGGTGGTAACCGATTCTAGGTCCGGACCGAAGAGTGGAAAGAATATAGAGATTCTGGGAGATTATGATTCCAGACGAGAAAGCCGATTAAACTTTAAAGAAGATAGGGTAAAACACTGGTTAGCAAACGGTGCACAAGTTTCTGATACTGTTCACAACCTAATGGTTGATGCTGGAGTATTGGAAGGGAAAAAGATTAATGTTTTGCCAAAGAAATCTCCAATCGTAAAAGAAAAAGAAGAAGGTGAATCTGAGCCTCCAAAGGTAAGTTCTAATGAAGCAAAAGAAAATGCTTCAGAAAAAACTGAGGAAGAGAAACCTGTTGTTGAAGAAAATAAGCAGGTAGCAGAAGAGAGTCCGGTTGAACCTGAAGTGCAACCTGAAGACGTAAAGGAAGAACAGTCGACTGAGAGTCCAGTGATCGATAAAAAAGAAGAAGAACCTAAGTCTGAAGAAGAAAGTAAATAGAGTAGATTTGAGTGAGGTTTTCCTATTTTTACTTGTTCACATTTTGTTGACTTGTGTTTAAGCCTCTATTACAATTTAGGAATGAATACGGACAAACCGTTTTTCAGATAGGTCGGTATAGTTTAGTGAGAATTAAAAGATTAAAAATCTGTATAATATGGAAAAAGATCAAGAGTTTCTAGGGTATGTAGTAAAAGCGCTAGTTGATTATCCTGACGATGTTAAAGTTGAAAGAAAAGTTGATGAGATGGGTGTTCTTATTTCTCTCGACGTCAACTCTGCAGATATGGGTAAGATCATTGGTAGGAGTGGAAATACCGCCAAAGCAATCAGAACTCTTTTGAGAGTTGTTGGTATGAAAAATAATGCCCGAGTTAACTTAAAGATAAATGAACCAGAAGGTGGAAAGAGGTTTGAAAATCCTGAGGTTAAAGTTACAGGAGACGCTATAGACAACCTTTAGATAAAAATAAAATATTTGAAACAAAGCCCCGACTTGTACGGGGTTTTGTTGTGGTGTAAAGTGCTGTTATGTTAACTTTTCATATTGTTACACTTTTTCCGGAGTCTCTGACCTCTTATATAGAAAGTTCAATAATTGCTCGAGCTCAGAGCCGTAAACTTATCAAAGTTTGTTTTTACAATCCTAGAGATTTTACTAAAGACAGATTTGCTCGAGTTGATGCCAAGCCTTATGGTGGTGGCCCTGGAATGGTTCTGCAAGCGGAGCCTGTTATTAGAGCTATTGCTAAAGCTAAAGGTCAAAAAAAAGATGTTCAAATAATATATCTTTCTCCTGGTGGAGAACAGTTTGATAACAAAAAAGCTGATAATCTTTCAGTAAAAAGCCGACACATCGTTTTGGTTTGTGGTAGATATGAGGGAATAGATGAGAGAGTCCGTAAAGTTTTTCCTGGTAAGAGTCTTTCCGTCGGTCCTTATGTAGTAACTGGTGGGGAATTACCAGCAATGGTTATTCTGGATTCTGTTACCAGACGACTGCCAGGGGTTCTAGGTAGCGATGTTTCGATTGAAGAAAGAAGGGTATCAAGCCGATCTGTCTTTACTCGTCCGGCTGAGATTCGCTATAAAGGTAAAGTCTACAAGGTACCAAAAGTGCTTAGAAGTGGTAATCATAAGGATATTGACCGTTGGCGAGAAGGTAATTAGCCTATTTTTGATCACTTTTTTATACCTGTGGATAAAATTACGGTTGACAAAAAAGAAGTAGTCTGTATACTCAAGCACTAAGTTGTTTGTCCGATTGAGTTGTGATTGAAACGAGGATTTTTTTCGATACATTTAATAGAAAGTGTCATCGTCTATTTTAATAGAAATTAATAAGATACCTAAATAACGCAGAATATTTTGCGCCAGTGCAATTTCTGTTGTTAATTAATTTATTTATGGATAAATCATACTCTAAACCAACTGTCGGGACACTAAACAAGAAGACTTTTGCAGCATATAAAGAAAACCTAACTCCTTTTCCTAACCTAATTGAAGAACAGAAAAAATCTTTTGATATCTTTATAAAAGAAGGTATAAAGGAGGTTTTGAAAGAGTTTTCACCTATAACTGATTTTTCTGGTAAAAAATTCCAGTTGGAGTTTTTGGGTTTTGAGTTGGGATCACCTCAACTTGATCAATGGGAGGCTAAATACAGCAAACTTTCCTACGAAGCACCACTTAAAGTTAAGGTTAAATTAATTAACAAAGTTCAAGGAACCGAAAAAGAACAAGAGATATTTATGGCTGATGTGCCAATTATGACCCAAAACGGTTCATTTGTTATTGGTGGAATTGAAAGAATAATAGTCCCTCAAATTGCTCGTTCTTTTGGGGTATTTTTTATATCTAACATTATTAAAGGTAAAAAATGTTTTAGCGCAAAAATAATCCCGTCTCGAGGTGTCTGGGTTGAGATAGATACTGAAGCAGACGGTGTTTTGTATGTTCGAATAGACCGAAAGAGAAAATTCCCTGTTACTTCATTGTTGAGGGTTTTAGGAGTTGATACTAATGAAAAGATTCTAAAAGCTTTTGCTAAAGATGAAAACACCTTAGACCATATTCAAAAAACTCTAGAAAAGGATCCAGCTAAAACTGTTGATCAAGCATATATTGAGATATACAGAAGACTTAGAGACGGTGACTTGGCTACTTCGGAAAACGCTCGAGAATTTATAGACTCTATATTTTCAAAAGAAAGATACGACCTTTCAAGAGTTGGAAGATTTTTGTTTAACCAAAAGTTTGATAAAAGTACTGATGCAAAAGCTTTAGAAGAAAGATCTCTTTCTAGAGAAGATATATTAAGAATAGTATCAGAGATTGCTAGATTAAATGCAGATCCGAAAGCTAAGGGAGACGATATTGACCATCTTGGATCTCGAAGAGTTAGATATTTCAACGAAACCTTCCAACAAAAACTTAGAGTTGGAATGGCTCAAATAAAAAGAAACATTCAAAATCGAATGTCCACTATTGAAAGCGACACAACTCTTCCAATTAACTTCATAAGTCCTAAACCACTTCAGGCTAGAATTAAGGAGTTTTTCACCACAAGTCAGCTTTCACAGTTTATGGAACAAGAGAACTCCTTGCGAGAGTTAGAGCATTTAAGAACTCTTTCTGCACTAGGTCCTGGTGGACTAAATAGGTCACGAGCTGGTTTTGAGGTTCGAGATGTTCACCCTTCTCATTATGGAAGATTGTGTCCAATCCAGACTCCTGAAGGTCCAAATATTGGATTGATACTTCGTCTGAGTCTTTATTCAAAGGTTAATGATTTTGGAATGCTTGAAACTCCGTACGCTAAAGTCAAAAACGGAAAAATTACTGGAGAGATTCAGTATATGAATGCTTTGGAAGAAGAAAAATATAGGATTGCACATGCTGCAACAAGTTACGACTCTAATGGGAAAATAACAACTAATGAAGTTGAGACCAGAACCAGAGGTTCGCATGAAATAGTTGATCCTTCAGAAGTTGATTTTATAGATGTCGCAACCATGCAGGCTTTTTCGGTTGCAACCTCAATGATACCTTTTTTGAATCATAACGATGCGAACCGAGCCTTGATGGGTTCAAACATGCAAAAGCAGGCTACTCCTTGTATTTTGCCGGAGGCGCCGTTGGTAGCAACAGGTATGGAAGAGCGAGCTGTTTTAGATACAGGTAGAATTGTCATAGCTGAAGAGGCAGGTGAGGTTGTAAAAGTTGATGCTAAAAAAATTGTCGTTCGTGGAAGTGATAATAAAGATAAAGAGTATCGTTTGATAAGTTTTTCAAAAACTAACAGTTTTACTTGTTTCCACCAAAGACCAAGTGTGGTAAAAGGTCAAAAAGTTAAAAAAGGGCAGCTGTTGGCAGATATCTCTTCAAGTGATAATGGTCAGATGGCTTTAGGTCAGAACATTCTAATCGCTTTTATGTCTTGGTCTGGTTCTAACTATGAAGATGCGATCATTATCTCTGAACGTTTAATAAAGGAAAGTAAGTTCAGTACAATTCATATGGACGAGTTTGTTGTTTATATGCGTGATACCAAACTTGGTCCAGAGGTAACTACTTGCGATATTCCAAATGTTGGTGAGGGAAGACTAAAAAATCTAGATGAAGATGGAATTGTTAGAGTTGGTGCTGAGGTTGAATCAGGTGATATTTTAGTTGGAAAAATTACTCCAAAAGGTGAGACTCAGTTAACTCCAGAAGAGAGACTTTTGCGTTCTCTGTTTGGTGAAAAAGCTCGAGACGTAAAAGACACCTCTAAAAGACTTGAGGGTGGTAAGCGTGGAAGAGTTATAAGAGTAAAGGTTTTCTCTAGAGAAAATGGAGACAAACTTGAGTCGGGTATAATAAAAAGAATTCATATTGAAGTTGCTCAGATTAGAAACGCAACAGTTGGTGACAAATTAGCTGGTCGTCATGGAAACAAAGGAGTTATATCTAGAGTATTACCTGAAGAAGATATGCCATATATGGCAGACGGAACGCCGATTGATATAATTCTAACTCCTTTAGGTGTTCCGAGCCGAATGAACCTTGGTCAAATTATGGAAATGCATCTTGGTTTGGCAGCAAGTACATTAAACTACCAAGCCATTGTTCCAGCTTTTGGAAGTGCTACCGACAAGGAAGTTAAGGATGAGCTAGAAAAAGCTGGTTTTGATAGAAGTGGAAAGGTTAAGCTTTTTGACGGTCGTGACGGAGAGGCTTTTGATCAGCCTGTTGCAGTAGGTTATATGTATATCCTGAAACTTCACCATATGGTTGAAGACAAGATTCATATGCGATCTATTGGTCCTTACTCTCTAATCACTCAACAACCTTTAGGTGGAAAAGCTCAGAACGGAGGACAGAGACTTGGAGAAATGGAAGTCTGGGCATTGTTGGGTTACGGTGCCGCTTACAACCTTCGAGAGATGTTAACAATTAAATCAGATGATATAACAGGACGTTCCGCTGCGTTTGATGCGATCGTTAAGGGTGAAAGAATAGTTCAACTTAATACACCGGCTTCATTCAATGTTTTACTTCACAATCTTCGAGGTTTGGCTTTGAATGTTGAATTAAAAAAATAGAATTATCAAAATAATTATTTTTCAAAATGAACGGAGCATCAAATAAAAACATAAATAGTAGAGATTTTAAATCATTGAGTCTACGACTCGCTTCTCCAGAAGATATCGAGGATTGGTCTTACGGTGAAGTTACAAAACCTGAGACAATAAACTACCGAACTCAGAGAAGTGAAAAGAGTGGTCTTTTTGATGAAAAGATTTTTGGTCCAGAAAAGGATTACGAGTGTTATTGTGGAAAATACAGAGGTGTACGCTACAAAGGTATTGTTTGTGAAAAATGTGGAGTTGAGATTACTAGAGCAATAGTACGTCGAGAGAGAATGGGTCATATTGATTTAGCTAGTCCAGTTTCTCATATCTGGTTTTTGCGTGGTGTACCATCTAGAATAAGTTTAATGTTAGGTCTTCCAGCATCTGAAGTAGAGAGAGTTGTATATTTCTCTGGATACATAATTACTGAAGTTGATGAGTCAGAAAAAAGTAGACTTTTGAAGGATTTGGAAGCTGAATACAAGAGTAAAGTTAAAGGTCAAAAGAAAAAAGAATTAGATGAATTTAAAGAACGCCTAACTCAAACAAAGAAGGAGATTGATGGCATAGTCCAGGGTAAAGTTTTAGATGAGGTTGCTTATCACAATTTTTCTATTAGATACGGATCAGTGTTTGAAGCTGAAGTTGGTGCTGAGGCTGTTCATAATATTTTAAGAAAGATTGATCTAAAAAAACTTGAAAAACAACTACTAGAAAATTTTGAAAAAGCTGGATCTGTTGAAAAAGACAAAATTACTAAAAGAATTTCTTTGGTACAGTCATTAATAAGAGCTGGTCTCCGTCCAGAATGGATGTTTCTAACCAAGATTCCAATTATTCCTCCGGCTTTACGCCCTATGGTTCCTTTAGATGGTGGACGATATGCTACTTCAGATGTTAACGATCTTTATCGTCGAGTTATTAATCGAAACAATCGTCTGAAAAGATTGAAAGATATTGGCGCCCCTGAGGTTATTTTGAGAAATGAAAAAAGAATCCTACAGGAAGCTGTGGACTCCCTGATTGATAATACAATGCGTCATGGTTCTGCACCTTCTATGAGTCAAGCTCAAAGAAGACCATTAAAATCCCTAGCTGATAACCTAAAAGGTAAGAGAGGTATCTTACGAGGTAATCTTTTGGGAAAGCGAGTTGACTACTCAGGACGTTCGGTAATTGTGATTGGTCCAGAACTTTCTTTGCATCAGTGTGGTCTACCAAAGCTTATGGCTCTGGAACTATTTAGACCTTTCATTATTTCTAAACTCTTGGAAAGAGAGTTAGCCTTTAATATTAGAGGAGCAAGTCGTTTGATTGAAGATGGTGTTCCTGAGGTTTGGGAGATTTTGGAAAATGTTATTAAAGATAAGTCTGTACTTCTAAACCGAGCTCCAACCTTGCATCGTTTGGGTATTCAGGCCTTCCACCCAGTATTGATCGAAGGTAGTGCGATTCAGGTCCACCCTTTGGTTTGTGCTGCTTTTAACGCTGACTTCGATGGTGACATGATGGCGGTACACGTACCTTTGTCTGAAGAGGCTCAGATTGAGGCTAGGGAAATAATGGCTTCTGAGAAGAATATATTAAAACCAGGAAGTGGTGATCCGATTGTTAGTTCTAAGATGTTGGACATTGTTTTGGGTTGTTATTGGATGACAAAAATGATTCCTGGTGAGAAAGGTGAAGGAATGATGTTTTCTAGTCCTGAAGAGGCAATGAATATATATAACTTTAACGAGGTTAGTTTTAGAGCTAACATAAAAGTTTTACCAGGCGATAAAAGGAAATTTAAAGATTTTGATGGTTTGTTAGAAACCACAGTTGGTAGATTGTTCTTCAACAGTGTTTTACCAGATGACTTTCCATATGTTAATGAGGAAGTAGATCGAAAAAGGATGGCTGTAATTGTTGATAACCTTATCGAACAATACGGAATTGAGAACATTGCTCCTATCATTGATAAAATAAAATCTTTTGGTTTTAAGTACGCAACACACTCAGGAATAACTTGGGGAATTGATGATGTTACGGTTCCGGAAGGAAAGAATGCTGTTATTGAGGATTCTAAGAAAATGTCTAATAAGGTTATGGACCAGTTTGATGAAGGTCTACTTTCAGAAGTTGAAAGAATTCGAAAAAATACTGAAATCTGGCACAAAGCCAAGGATGAAATTGAATCATTGATTCCAGCTACATTTAGCGAAAACGACTCTGCATACAATATGTGGAAATCTGGAGCTAGAGGTTCACTAAGTCAGATAACTCAGATGGCTGGAATGAAAGGATTAATTCAGAAAAGTGCAGGAGATATTATGGAGTACCCAGTACTTTCCTGTAGTAAGGAAGGTTTGAGTCCTATTGAATATTTCATCACAACTCATGGTGTTAGAAAAGGTCAGACCGACACAGCGCTAAAGACTGCTCAAGCTGGTTATCTAACCAGAAGATTGTTTGATGCAGTTCAAGATATTGTAGTGATTGAAGATGATTGTAAGACCAAAGAAGGTTTGGTTGTTAAAAAAGAAACTGCTTCAGGTATAGAGACCTCAATTGTTAAACACATTAAAGGTCGAGTTTTGTCTGAAGATGTTGCTGATGCCTCGGGTAATACCCTGTTTAAGAAAGGACACTTCCTAACAAATGAAGATGCGCTAGTAATCGAAAAAAGTGGAATTGAAAGCGTTGCAGTTAGATCACCTCTGACCTGTAAAACAGAAGGTGGTGTATGTGTAAAATGTTACGGTGTTGATCTAGGTAATAACAAGGTTGTGGAGATGGGTGAGACTGTTGGAACAGTCGCAGCACAGGCTATCGGTGAGCCAGGCACTCAGTTAACTATGAGAACCTTCCATGCTGGTGGTGCTGCTTCAGTTGGTGGTGACATTACTCAAGGTCTACCCAGAGTGGAAGAAGTTTTTGAGAAAAGAAAACCAAAAAATCCATCTGCTATCAGTAAAGTAACAGGTACTGTGACTGATATTTCAGATAACGGTAAAGAGAAAGTTATTACTGTTTTGTCTGATACACCTCTCAAAAGTTCTTCTAAGAAAGGTAATAATGAAGTTGAGCACGTTGTCAGTCCTTTGCGTATGATTATAGTAAAGGTTGGCGACAAGATAGAAAAAGGACATGTGATGTCTGACGGTTCTTCTGATATTGATGAACTATTCAAGTACGCAGGAAAAGATGTAACCCAGAAGTATATTATTAATGAAATAAGTAGGTTGTATGAACTTCAAGGAGAACCTATTTCTAAAAAACACGTGGAAGTGGTCGTAAGACAGATGTTTTCTCGACGTCGTATTAAGTCTGCTGGTGACACAGAATTTTCACGAAACGATGTTCTTGAAGCAAATGAGATTGATCAGCAAAACAGAATTGTTAAAGAAAAGGGTGGAGAGCAAGCTAAAGCTGATATGGTTGTGATGGGTATTACCGAAGCTTCGTTAACTAGAAAAAGTTTCTTGTCAGCTGCTTCCTTCCAAAACACAACTCGTATCTTGATTGACGCAGCTGTTAAAGGTAAAGAGGATATGTTGGTTGGTCTAAAAGAAAACGTTATTATCGGTCGGTTGATTCCGGCTGGAACTGGAATGGCTGGAACCAAAAAAGCCAAGATGATCGAAGATATGAAGCAGAAACTAGACTCCTAATTTTGGATTCTGGAATTTAAAATCACATCAATATAAAATAATGACCTCTCCTGCAGAAAAGGTAAAGGAGCGACTGGCTATCGAAGATGTTGTTGGTTCTTATGTAGAACTAAAACAAGCTGGTAGTTATCTAAAAGCTCGGTGTCCCTTTCATCAAGAAAAGACACCATCTTTTACTGTCTCACCAAGTCGAGGAACATATTACTGTTTTGGGTGTGGAGCTAAAGGTGATGTTTTCTCTTTTGTTCAACAGTTCGAGGGTTTGGATTTCTCGGGTGCTTTAAAGTTGTTAGCTGAAAAAGCTGGAGTTGAGATAGTTGGATATTCTGGACAAGCACAAAAAGAAAACGAGATACTTTATAAGGTTATGGAAAAAGCCTGTCTGTTTTTTGAGGAACAAATAAAAGATAATAAATCAGCTATTGATTACCTTAAAAAAAGAGGTTTAAAGAATGAAACTATAAAAAGATGGAGAATCGGATACGCTCCTGATGAGTGGCGATTTCTTCTTGAAAAACTCGCAAAAGATTTTGATGAAAAAGATATCAAAAACGCTGGCCTCCTAAAAGAAAAAGAAGGTCGTAAATACGATACGTTTCGAAACAGAATTGTTTTTCCGATATTTGATACGGGTGGTCGAGTAGTTGCTTTTTCTGGAAGATTGTTTCCTGAGAAAGAAGGAATACAAGCTCCAAAATATCTAAACAGTCCAGAAAGTTTGATTTTTAATAAATCAGAGATTCTTTATGGTCTTAATTTTGGTATGGATGCAATTCGAAAAGCAAAGTACTCGATTATAGTAGAAGGTCAGTTTGATATAGTCCTTTCACACCAATCTGGTATGAAAAACACTGTTGCGGTTTCAGGAACATCTTTGACTCCTGAACATATTAAAAGACTTAGTCGTCTATCTAAAAAAACAGTTATTGTTTTTGATTCAGATGAAGCTGGTATCAAAGCTTCCCATCGAAGTATATTACTTAGCCTTTCAAATGGTATGGAGGTTAAGGTCGCTGTTTTACCTGAAGGCAAAGATCCAGCTGATGTTATTTCAAGTGATGTGTCTGAATGGAGAAAGGCTCTCTCTGGAGCAGTGCATCCAGTTGAGTTTTGGGCGAATCTTATTGTACGAAGAAGTTCAGATAAGATGAAACAACTTGTTGCAGTTCGGGAGGAAGTATTTCCAATATTACTATCTATGCCTAGTAAGATGGATCGATCCTTTTTTGTCACTAAGTTGTCAGACTGGTTGAGTTTAGATGAAAGTTCAGTAATATCTGATTTAGAACAATCAGAAAATAAAAATAAAAATTTAGTAGATCGACAACAAGAATCGGAAAAAAATAAAGATACAAGCTTTCTCCAAAAACCTAGTAAGGATATTGTTCGGACAATCTCTGCAATCTTGGTTTGGCAAAAAACTGCAGAAAAACCTGTCCTTTCTGAAGAAGAAATTGTGTCTCTTTTGTCCTCAGAACCAGAACTTCAGACTCAGGTTTTAGCCCGAGAGGAGTATTTGGAGGAAGAAGAAATTTTTGCTGAGGAAATACCTCGATCGAATTATACACAGGTTGATCTAAAAAAAGCTATTGACGAATTAATAATATATTATACAATAATAACCCTTGAGAAAGAATTTGGAGATTTTCAGGTTAAACTTAAAAAAGCTGAAAAGCTAGGTCAGAGTGAAGAGGCTGATCGGTTTTTATTGCTTTGTCAGGAAATCTCTAAAAAAATAGAAACTAAGAAAAATAAATTAAAAGAAAATGGAGAAAAATAAAAGAAAAAAAACAACAAAAAAGAAAAGCCCAACTAAAAAAAAGTTGGTGTTGAAAAAGCCTACTCCATCAAAAAAATTGGCTAAAAAGAAAACTGCAACCAAAAAGAAAACCGTTGTAAAAAAGACTTCTCCAAACAAGAAAGTGCAAAAGAAGACATCTCCTAAAAAAACTTCTACTCAAAAGGTTAGTGATAAAAAAACAACCACTGATAAAAAGAAAAGCCGTTCTGAAAAAAAACAGGAGATTGAAATTCAGATAGAAGATTTGGTTGATAAGGGACGTCGTCGTGGTTTTATAACATACGATGAGATTTTAAAATATTTTCCAACCATTGAAGAGAACATTATGCTTCTTGAGGAGCTTTATGAAAAATTAACTACAGCCGGTATTGATGTCTTAGAAAGTAGAGGTCTTCTGAACTCTCCTGAGGAACAAAAAGATGTTCTGCAAAGAGCGATTTCAGCTGGAGAATCTTCTTCTTATGACTCGATTCAAATGTATTTACGTGAGATTGGGCAGTATCCACTTATTACAGGAAAGGAAGAAAAAGAGTTGGCTAAACGTATACAAAATGACGATAAAGAGGCTGTAAGTATTTTAGCTCGTTCAAACCTACGTTTAGTTGTTTCAATTGCTAAAAAATATGTTGGTCGTAGTCCAGACTTGACTCTTCTTGATTTGATTCAGGAAGGTAATATAGGTTTGTTTAAGGCAGTCTATAAATTTGATTGGACCAAAGGTTACAAGTTTTCAACTTATGCGACATGGTGGATTAGACAGGCGATTACTCGTTCTCTAGCTGATCAATCTCGAACCATTAGAGTACCGGTACATATGGTTGAGACAATCGCTAAATATAAACAGGTGGTCCGTAGACTTTCTCAGGATTTGGGTCGTGACCCAGTTCCAGAAGAGGTGGCTATTGAGATGGATGTTGATGTTGATAAAATATATCATATTGAAAAAATAGACCAGAACACTGTTTCTTTGGAAACTCCGGTTGGTGATGACGGTGATGACGGTAAGTCCACTATGAGTAATTTTATTGCTGACGATAAAATGCTTTCACCAGACCAATCAACATCACAGAGAATAATCTCAGATCACGTGAAAGATATTTTGGATGATCTACCACCAAAAGAAAGGAGAATTCTCGAAATGCGTCACGGACTGATGGATGGAATTACACATACTCTAGAAGAAGTTGGTAGTGAGTTTGGTGTAACACGTGAGAGAATTCGTCAAATAGAAGCCAAGGCTCACGAAAAGATAAGACAGCATGAAAAAGTAGAAAGGCTAAAAAATTATTAGGATAAATAAACTATGTATCTTTCATTAAAAAACTCTTCTCTGAAAGAGTTTTTTATTACAAAAAGTAGAGATAAAGTATTAAAATTAAAGTATAACAACTAACAGATATTCGTGTTAAAATACTAAAATGATTAAAGAAAGCGAGTTTAAAAGACGCTACCAAAGCCTAAATTCATCTCAAAAGAAAGCAGTCGATACTATAGAAGGGCCTGTAATGGTAGTAGCTGGTCCAGGAACTGGTAAGACTACCATTTTAACCTTAAGGATTGCTAACATTCTCCGTAAGACAGACACGCCTCCTTCTGGAATTTTAGCTATCACTTTCACTGAAGCTGGAGTTCGTTCAATGCGTATGAAGTTGCGAGAGATAATTGGTACGGTGGCTGATGAAGTTCATATACATACCTTCCACGGTTTTGCTTCTATGATTATAGGAGAGTTTCCTGAGCATTTTGTTCAGCTCTCGGGTTCCAGACAGATAAGTGATATCGAGGCCGAGACTCTTATCCGTAAAATTTTAGAAGACCAGAATTTTGTCAAAATACGTCCTGCTGGTAAACCAGACATGTATGTTGGAGAAATTGTTTCTTCGATCAGTGAGTCTAAGAGGGAAATGAACACGCCAGAGAAAGTCGCTGAGAACGCAAAAAAAGAGATTGAGTTTATTCAATCTGATGAAAGTAGTATCTCGACACGGGGTAAAAGTAAAGGGCAGATCAAAGCCGATGTAAAGAAGAAAATAGAAAGATATCAAAAGACAGTTTTGTTTTCAGAGGTATATGCTCAGTATGAAGAGGTAAAGAAAAAGTTAGGCTTAATCGACTACGACGACCTTTTGATTGAGCTTGTGGAGGCACTTAAAAACGATGAACTTCTACTTAGAATTTTACAGGAGCGATTCTTGTATATTTTAGTTGACGAACATCAAGATACCAATGACGCACAAAATACTATTGTTCGCGTCATCGCTGATTTTTTTGACAGTCCTAATTTATTTGTGGTTGGTGATGAGAAGCAGGCTATTTTTCGCTTTCAGGGTGCTTCTGTTGAGAACTTTATTTCTTTTCAAGAGGTTTGGAATTCTATGAAAGTTATTCGTTTGGAAAAAAATTACCGGTCGCAACAAAGTATTCTGGACTCCAGTTTTGCTATGATAGAAAAAAATTATAGTGAAGGTGAATTTTCTGATCTCCGAACTAGACTTCAGAGTTCTGTTGATTTACTAGCTGAACCAGTAGAGATTGTTTCTGCCGAAGATGTTAGTTCACAAGATTTGTATATGGTTGATCGTCTCAAGGAGCTTGTTGCAGAGGACGATCAACAGACCATTGCAATAATTGTTAAAACTAATCGTGAGCTAGAACATGTTTTGGGAGTTTTGGAGCAGGCTCGTATCTCAGTTTCATCAGAAAAGAGTATAGATATATTTCGACACCCTGCAGGATCATTATTTTTTGACCTATTAGAATTTTTTAACGATCAAACCCGTTTAGATTCATTGGCTCGAACTGTTTCAGTTGGACTTTGGGGTCTTAGTTTTGAAAATTCAATTAAGGTTTTGTCTAAAATTAAAAGTGGTAGTTTAGAGGATCTTGCGTCTGAAATACCTGAAGTTGAGTTAGTTCGAAATGAACTCATAACTGACAATGCTTTGAATTTTATTTTCAAACTAGCTGATTTATCCGGATACCAAAACATAATCTCTAAAGACCCTTCTAGTATCGAAGTTTGGCGTGGTGTACTTAAACTTTCTGAGTCCTTAATCTTTGATAGAAATATAAGAGACCCTCAAAATCTCATAAGTGCACTTTTGGAGTATCGTCGTTCAGCTGAGAACCGAAGCGTCAAAATTCCTGTAGGATCTGTTGAAGCTAAAGTAAAGGCTATGACTGCTCACAGTAGTAAGGGCTTGGAATTTGATAGGGTTTTTATTCCATATGCTACTGAGCAGTCTTGGTTAAGTCGTGGAAAAAATAAGTACTTCATTTTAGCAAGTCACTCAAAAGATGGGGATAAAACAAAAGATGCGCGCAGACTCTTTTACGTAGCCTTAACTCGAGCCCGTAGGCAAGCTATGGTACTTTGGGCTGAGGAAAATATTCAAGGTAGATCATTAACACCGCTACGATTTTTAGATGAATTAGATTCAGCTCACATTAAACAAATAAGAGTTGAAAAGTCAGCTGATCAGTTTTCAGTCCTAACTAAGAAAGCAATTAAAGATGATTTAAATTTTAATACCTTACATGATTTTGTTAAGCGATCGATTATTGAACGCGGGCTTTCGGTAACTGCTTTGAATAACTTCTTAACCTGTCCTAATCGATTTCTATACCAATCTATTCTTAGACTACCTCAAGCACCTTCAGCTAGTGCCGAAAAAGGTAATGCTATGCACTTAGCCTTTGCTAGAATCTGGGCTTCCAGCAAAAGAAGTGAGGAAAATAATATTCAGATACTTCAAAAAACCATTAATGAGTACTTCGAACGTTCTTTTTTGCCTTTAAACGAGAGTAAGACAGCCAAGAAAGACTTGCTGGATAAATCTCCAGTTGTAGCTTCTGAACTCGCACCACATTTTCTTTTAGAGGGTCGAGTGAAGGCTGAAAGCAGAATAGCAAGTGAGTTTCGAACCGACATAAAAGGAGAAGGGGAAATAGTTATTCCAATTCACGGTAATCTTGATGCTATAGTTGAACACAAAGACAAGGTTTTGGTTTTTGATTATAAAACTAAAAAACCAATGACCGAAAATGCTATCAGAGGAAAAACAAAAAATTCAACTGGAAATGAACTCCGTCAACTTGTTTTCTATACAATCCTGGTATCCGACAATCTTAGTTTTAAAGATAAAAATATCGAAACATCTTTGGTTTTTGTAACTCCGGATCAAAAAGATCGCTGTCCAGTAGTCACCATAAAGATTGAAAAAAATGAGATTGAAGAAATCAAAAATGATATAAAATCTTTAATAGATTCTGTTTGGACTGGCTCCTTGTTTAATTCTTATTGCGATGAGTCTGATTGCTCTGACTGTGCTTTGAGACGAGCTTCGAGGTTGTAGGGTTTTTAGATATTTTCGGGAATAGGTAATGTAAAAATTGAATCGATAAGTAATGAAAGCTGTTCGTATGATAAAGCTCCGTCTATCACTATCTTTTTATTGTCAGAGCTGAAGTACATTGCAACATTTGCTTGTTTTTGGATATTTTTAACAACATCATCAACTTGTTCAGAAAAACCCTTTCGATATTCTAATACAATAAATGGTGTTCCTTTTGCACCTTCAGAAATAGCCTCAATAAGCTGCCGGTCAACTTTTTCTTTAAACCTATCACTCTCAACACAATCAATCATTTCCTCTTCTGGGATACCAAGATCGGTAGCTAGAAGATAAATGTTTGCTCTTGGTTCTTGTGGGTCAATCTGCATTCCAAATTTTTGGTTATAAATTGATGCTATATATTTCCAGAAATCTTGATTCCCAGATATCTCTGCAACACATTCAGACGCAAGAGCTTCATTGTATGAGTTACTGTTTAGTGTTGCCATGTGTCTATAGACTAGACTGACATTTCCGGTCGGTCCCCAGTCTTCTAGAATATTCTTTACTGTGTTGTGAAAATCGCGACAAAAAGGGCATTCGGTATCTGAATATTCAATGATAAAAAGAGGTGCGTCGGGATTTCCAAGAATATGATCTTTGGATTTTTGAACCAACGGCATTTCAATAGCTTGTTTGTCCTTACCAAACAAACCGCTAAAAATATCTTTAATATCAAAAGTTGTTACTAACATTGTGCTAGCGACTAAAAATCCGGCAACTGCAATAGATACTGGTAGTGATATTTTTGACATATATTTTTATTTTAAAAAGGTAAAGTATGGTTCATGGCTTGATTACTAATCTGTTCCCAGTTTGAGGTGTCTAACTTAATCTCAGAAAGCTTAGAACCTTCTTTGTATTTCAACAGACCATTTTCTATAGCAAAATCATAAACCTCTTTAGTTATTCTAACATCATCTAGACAGTATTTTTTTATTTTATCGAGTTCACCATCCTTCCACCATTTAACCGCCTCTAGACCGTGTCCAGATTTTTTAATATTTAGAGTACCTTCAGCCACTTGATCTAACTTTATTCTTCGACCGATAGATTTTTTAATTTCTTTTAGAATATCCAGACTCTTTATCGCAGTAAGGTCTCCAGGGTAGTATTTGTTCAAAAGTGGAATATCAAAATGGTCTGAGTTATAGCCAATTAGTAGGTCTGCTTTTTCAAGTCTGGGCCAGAGTTCAGGAAGATCTTCTTGAAAGTATGAATAGTATTCCTCGGTTTCTGAATCGTGTATGGCAATTAATGACAAATCTAAATCTGTTACATCCGTAGAGTTGACCTCGCTAAAAGTATTTTTGGTTTCAATATCAAAGACTATTTTCCTCATAGGTTTGTGTTTTTTTATTTACTATTTTTAACTACTTCTACTATTTCTTCTAGGTTTAGTTGTTTTTCTTCTTGGGTTCTCAGGTCTTTCAGATTGTATTTCTTGTTACGAATCTCTTCTTCTCCAATAAACAAGGCAAATGGAATAGAGTTTGAGACAGATCTTTTTATCTGAGCACCAACTTTTTTATTACTGATATCAATATCAACATTTAGACCAAACTCTCTAATTTTTCTGGCGACTAAATAGACATCATCGTAACTATTTTGATCAACAGAAATAATTGATAAATCAGCAGGTGTTAAACTTTCTGGAAGAATGTTGTGAGTTTTCAGAAAATCCTGTAGAACAACATCACCCATACCAAAACCGACTGCAGGAATCTCTTCGTTGGAGAAAAGCCCAGTTAGGGAGTCGTACCTTCCACCACCAAAAAGTGATCTCCGATTTTCACTATCAGTGTCAAAAACTTCGAAAACGAAACTATTGTAGTAATCAAATCCTCGAACGAGTGTTGGTTCAAAGATTAGGTTAGTCACACCGTAGTTTTCAAGTTTTTCTATTAAACCGATTACATTTTTAATCCCAGGGTTATCTATACCTAAAGTTTCAATTATAAATTCTGGAGAAGATAGGATTTCTGCTAAAGGTTTAGAAATCTCAGAACCAACCAATGATTCTAGTGCCTCATCAAAAATTGTTTTAGATACTTTCTCCTTTTTATCAAGAAGTCTGGAAACATCTTTAATTTTTTCTTTAGGAACTTCAAATTTTTTATATATGTCTGCCAGAATAGTACGGTCGTTTATTTTTATTGCAAAATCAGTAGTAGAAGCGCCAAAGCCAGTCATAATTTCGTGGACTACCATCAAAATTTCAGCATTAGCTATTTCAGGTTCTCCGCCAAAAATATCAACATTGAGTTGGTAGTGTTCACGTAGACGGCCTCTTTGTGGGTTTTCATAACGAAAGACGTTTGGAATAGAGTACCATCGGATAGGCAATGAAATTTTTTGGTCTCGACCAGCAATCATTCTGGCAATAGTAGGTGTCATCTCTGGTCTTAGAGAGATGTTTCGTCCAGCTTTGTCTAGAAAATTGTAAGTTTGTTCATTTGCAATTTCATCTCCGGACTTGGCTTGATATATTGAAGATGGTTCAATGGGGGAGGCGTTGTATTCTAGGTATCCAAATTTTTCAACCGATTTTCTCATTACATTAAAAATCTGTTGTAACACAGACATGTCTTTGGGATAGAAATCCCGAACTCCTTTGTACGGTTGAGTTGAGAGCTTGCTGTTGTTATCCATGCGCTGTATTGTACCTAAAATAGCTTTAGATGTCACTAGTTATGATTTTATTAAATAAACCAAATAAACCTAAACAAGAAGTCTTCTTTGTCTATAAAAAAATAGGGGAGACTCCTCTAGAGTGTCTAAACAGAGTTCGTTCAGATTTGTTTTTAGATGACGAACCAGTCACTTATGCAGGTCGACTAGACCCGATGGCAGAAGGTGTTTTGGTTTTACTTTCAGGTGAAACTAGGTTGGACAAAAAAAGATATACTAGTTTGCCCAAAAAATACACTTTTGATTGTCTGTGGGGGCCTTCAACTGACAGTTTTGATGTTTTGGGTATACCGAAGTTTCCATCTTTAAAATGTGATATCTCGGATGAAAATGTCTTAGATTTTTGTAAAAAATTTAAAGGATCGATAAAACAATATGATCCATTGTATTCTTCTCGATACATTAAAAAAAATGTACGTCCCAGTTTAGAGACAGAAAGAACTCTTACTAGAAACGTGCAAATTATGTCTTTAGAACCAGTGTTTCATTTTTCAGAAAAACCAGAAAATCTTTTTAAGATAATTGAAGATAAAGTATCACGTGTGTCTGGTGATTTTCGTCAGAAGGAAATTCTAAAAGCTTGGAAAGAATTATTTGATTCTTCATTATTTGATGAGTTTAAAATTACTCGATTTGAATTGGTTGCTGGTCACGGCACATTTGTTCGTTCGGTGGTTGAGGATTTGGTCTCTCAACTCGGTTGCGATGCTACCACTTTACATATCTGGAGGGAGAAGGTTGGTAATTTTACAATATATAACTGTACAGAGTAGATTTGTTTAAGATAAATATGAACACCTGTTCGGGTTTTATAATTTTTAATTGCTTGCTATAATTATCTTAATGGAAATATTACTAAACGACGAGTCTTTTATGATAGACCCTTGGATATTTTTTCTACTGTGGGCTGTATTTTTTATAGTATATGTAACTTTCAGTATTATCCTTGCTTATCACTGGAATAATTATGGTGGTGGTAATCCTGCGATTGCTATCGTCCAGATAATATATTTCGCTGTCACTGCTCCGTTAGTAATTTTATCTGTTTCATTTTTGTTATTAATCTAAATTTATGGTTAAACTTGAAAAGGGAGAACACATAGAACACGCAATAAGAAGACATTGGTTTGTGATGCTTTTTCCTATTATAAGTTCAATAATTTTGATAGTTATACCACTTCTTTCTCTTTGGTTTTTTGTTCGGTTTGAACCTCTGGTAGAATTTTTTGGTCAGATTTCTTTTTCTGCTGAGGTTGGATGGGCTGCTTCTGCTTTCTATTTGGTTTGGTTGGTCTTGGTTTTAGTCTTTTTGTTTGTGCAGTGGACTGAGTACTATCTAGATGTTTGGTTAGTTACCAACAGAAGGTTGATAGATGTAAATCAGCACAGTGTTTTCAACCGTTCCGTTAAAAGTTTACGTTTTGAACGTGTTCAGGATATAACAGTTGAGGTCCGTGGTATTTTGGCTACTCTCTTGCGTTTTGGCGATGTGCATGTTCAGACAGCAGGAGCGACCAGAGAAATAATAATTAAACAGGTTAGAGAGCCTTATTCTTTGAGGAAGATTATTCTAGGTTCACACGACAAGGCTACCGAGAATTTCTACGGTGTTCATAAAAACAAAACTCCTGCATCTAAAGTTTTGGGTGGAAAAGATGGAATTTAGTATTAGTTTTAAAATTTAAATATTTTTATTTATAAAACAAAACACCCATCACAGTTGGGTGTTTTGTTGTGGAATAAAATATTAAATTTACATTCCAGGTACAGCGCTTGATCGTCCTAGAAATTCTGCAACCTCTACTAGATCCTCGTCAAGGATTATTACCTCTATGTCTGGATAGATTTGGTCGAATAGTTTTCTTAGAACATCTCCCATTTTCTCTTGTTCCATTTCAGAAACTAAGATTTCCTTTATCTCACTTAGTGGAGGAAACTCTGTTTCTGGATTATCTCTAACTATGTTGTTGTATCGTGACTGAACTTCTTGGTCACTTATAGTTAAATCATCTCTCTGGTTTGCAACTTTTTGCAAAAGAAGCATCTCAAAGATATCTTTTCGAAGATCCTTTTTAGTAATACCGTATTGGCTAAGACCTTGAAGTAGGTCTGATTCACCACCTTCGAACTGAAGAACCATTCTTTGGTATTCATCCTCAACAGAATCCTCGTTAACTACAACATCTCTTTGTTCAGCATACTGAAACAAAATCTTCTGTCTAATTTTACTTGCCAAAGCTGCTTTTCGAACTTCGTTTAGAAGTTCTGGATTTTCTTCCACATTAACTCCTTGTTCTTTGTACTGTCCAAGCATTTGATTGACTAGTTGTTTTATATCATTTTCTAAAACAGGGTGGTTGTCTACTGTTGCCAAAACTTTGTCGCTTTCAGTATCTCTTACCATAAGTGCAGTTATAACACCCAAGGCTAAAATAATTATAATAGCACCCCAAATTAGTGGTTGTTTTTTAGAACTATTTGCTTCAACTGAACTATTTTTTTCTACTTGGTTATCTTCCATATTTGTTAATAATTTACTAATAATGTTAGTCAAAACCTGTTCAACTCTAACTGTTTTGTTTTTGGTTCTGTCTAATCCAGATAAAAATAATGTAACTACCTGGTACTATTAAAGCGAGCCATAACAGTGGGAGCCAGTTTGAGAATACCTCCGGCCAATATGTACCTACAATAATACCTAAAGACAGGATTGCCAGTTCGTATAGACCGGCTTGCCACCACTTTAAAGTAATTGTAAGCTGACTTAACATATTGATATAATTTTATCACATAACAATGAACTACGCGAGAATAAATACAAAGACCCAAAAAACAAAGGATTTGCCTGATCAACCTGGAGTCTATTATTTTAAGGATAAAAAAAGGCGTATTATGTACGTTGGCAAGGCCGCTTCTTTAAAGAGTCGAGTTAGGAGTTATTTTTCCTCTGGTCTTATAAAAAGTCGAAGTATTTTTATAGCCAAAATGGTGGAAAAAATTGAAACAGTTGAGTATCAAACCACCGATTCTGTTTTAGAGGCTTTGATTTTGGAGTCAGTAGAGATAAAGAGAATTCAGCCGATATATAACAGTCGAGAAAAAGATAATAAAAGTTTTAATTACGTCATTATTACTAAAGAGGATTTTCCTCGAATCTTGATTAGAAGGGAAAGGGATTTAAAAAATAGTAATTTATCTGTTAAGTATTCCTTCGGTCCTTTTACATCAGGAAGCTCCCTGAAAGAGGCATTAAAGGTAGTGCGTCGCATATTTCCGTTTCGTGATCGATGTGTTCCAAAAACTAACTCTAAAGATTTGTTAAAAAATAATAAACCTTGTTTTGATACTCAGATTGGTCTTTGTCCTGGAGTTTGTGCAGGGTTAGTTTCTAAAACTGAGTACCAGAAAACTGTTTCAAAAATCGCAGAATTTTTTCGTGGACACAAGAAAAAATTAGTTAAGTCACTAGAGAAAGAAATGACCAACATGGCTCGGCTACAGAATTTTGAAAAAGCAGAAGTTATAAAAAGACAGATTTTTTCTCTACAGCATATTCAGGATGTGGCAATCCTCAAAGATGACTTCGAAAATAAAAAAAGGGTTCAGAACAGAATAGAAGGATATGACATTGCTCACCTTGGGGGATCTGCTATGGTCGGCGCAATGTCAGTTGTGGAAGATGGAATCCAGGCACTTGATCAGTACAAAAAATTTAAGATACGAACAGTTAAGAATCCAGATGACACGGGCGCATTAGAAGAGATACTTACAAGACGCCTAAATCACTCTGAATGGCCTTTTCCTGATTTGGTGGTAGTTGACGGTGGTTTGGCGCAAAAAAGGCGTGTACAGAAGGTTTTGAGGCTATTTAAGTTGAAAATACCAGTGGTATCTGTGGTCAAAGACGAGAGGCATAGACCTCGAGAGATTCTAGGTCCGCGTGAGTTTATTGATGGATTAGAGAGAGAGATTTTACTAGTTAACTCAGAGTCTCACAGATTTGCTATTTCTTATCATAAAAATTTAAGAAGTCGACAGCAGTTTGGACGTCTATAGTTTGAGGTCGCAGTTCCTAAAGTGTTTTGATATAATAAAAATAATGAAATCTAATATTGTGGTTGGAGTCTTAAGGGGTGGACCCTCTAATGAGCACGAGGTTTCGCTAAAGAGTGGGGAGGTTGTTTTGAGTAATCTGCCAAAGAATTTTTTGGGAATGGATATTCTGATATCAAAAGAAGGTCAGTGGTCTTTGAATAATAGAGTACTTTCACCACAAAGTATTCTCTCTAGGGTTGATGTTTGTTTCAATGCTCTCCACGGTACCTTTGGAGAAGATGGTGGTGTTCAAAAAATTCTGGACGAGGCTTGTGTTCCTTACACCGGTCCTGGTCGTTTTGGGGCTGCTCTTTCAATGAATAAATATCTGACTAAAAATTATTTGGAAATTCCAATGGTATCTTTTGCTAAAAATGTGATTTTGTCATCCAATTCCTTGGAACCTTTTGACCCAAATTCTGTTCTGGATCAATTAGGTCTACCAGTTGTAGTTAAACCAGTAATGTCTGGATCCTCTGTAGGTGTTCGTGTAGTTTCCTCTGTTGGTGAATTAGAAGAAGCTGTCAAGGAAGGATTTAAACACTCTAGTTCGGTAATGGTTGAAGAGTATATAGAAGGTAGAGAAGCTACTTGCGGAGTTCTAGAGAGTTTTCAGAATAAAAATATATTTCCGTTGTCACCTGTAGAGATTATTCCACCAGTGGATCATAATTTTTTTGATTACCAAGCTAAATACAGTGGAGAAAGTCGTGAGATATGTCCTGGCGATTTTTCTGTTAATGATATTCAAATAATGCAGAACGCTTCAGTGTTAGCCCATCAAACATTGGGCCTCCAACACTACTCTCGGACTGATTTTATTATTCATCCAGAAAGAGGTATATTTTTTCTGGAGACAAATTCACTACCAGGACTGTCACCAACTTCACTTCTACCTCTATCCTTAAAAGAAGCTGGTTTGGAGCTACCAGATTTTTTTGAACATGTAATTGATCTGGCTTTGAGATATAAGTTTTAGAGCAAGAGGATGTATTTTTTCAAAAATTCATATTCTACTAGATAACATCTAAACAAAAACCCCTATTACAGACGTAATGGGGTGTATTTGGGTGGACCCGACAGGACTCGAACCTGCCACCTCCTCAGTGCAAGTGAGGCGCTCTAGCCAGATGAGCTACGGGCCCATTGATTTCTTGTTTATCCCTCATAAACTAATTTAACTTTGGGACAGAGTAAAGAATAATATAAATTTGAAATTATAACAACCCCTTTTTTAAAATAATTCGTAATTAACTTAGGATGTCAAAACCGATTGCTCTTTCTGTTAAATCCTTAAGATGTTCGATACTACCAGTGTTACTTTCTTTTATGTCTGGAATTGTCAGGATGGTAGGAAGAGGTTCTCTGGTTAGTTTACGAAACTGGTCCTCGGGTACAGTTTTTTTTGCAGAGGCTGTAATCAAGATAATGGCAAACTCTCCACTTTCTTTAATTTTTATGATCTGTTCTGTTGCTGATTGGTTTTCAGACACAGCAAAAACTTTTAGACCTAAAGCTCGAAAACCCGAGATAACATCACGATCTCCAATCACTGCAATGCTGTATTTTTTATTTTCCGCCATAAAGTTTTCTTAACATTTTTCTAATTTCATATTCTGAAAGACCTGTTTGTTTTCCAACTAGTATACTTCTGATTAATTGGATATTATTTTTTCGGGCGTGAAAGTATGAGAAAAGGGAAGCGGGAGAAAAAATATCATAACTACTTTCTTTAAGAAAATTTGCAAGATAGTTATCACTAATTCTTTCCAAAATAACGTAATCCCCAGTTTTTTTATAATCCTCGACCGCTTCTTTCCATGTCCCAACCTTTCCACCAATTTTGTGAATATTTTCTAGGATACGATCTTTATTTTCCAGATCACTCTGTTTTAGACTTCCACCAGATACAAAAAGAGCTGTTGGTGTCTCTAGAGCCTCACCATAAGAAAGTGCTCTTAAGTTAGCTTGAATGTTAAAAATATCTATCAAAAGTGTTACATAATCTTTAGCAAACTTATTTTTCTTAGACCACGCTATAGATTTTATTGCTTCGAAGTAGTTAAGGTTCATTGCTCGATCAATCTCTGAAACTTCTTCGTAGGATCGAGATTGTTCCATAGCTTTCTGTAGGAAGATATTTATTCTAGACAAAGTGTTTCCTCGATAGTGCTCAAGAAGTTCTTGCGGGGTATATTTTCCTGACCCAAAACAGTTCTTTTCAATTTCTTCATCGTTTAGCCCTGCAATAGATCCTTTGATTATTACCTTTAGATTATAAAAATCATACTTGAGCCACAAAATATCCAAAATATCCTTCTCTGGAGAAATCAGACACAAAAGATTTTTGGAGTCATTTATGGCTTCTTCTAAAACTAATGACAAGTCCTTATTGTCTCGATTTGCTATATATCTTCCTAGAAATGTTCCATGTAGTGTGGAAAAACTATCCTCAAAGGATTTTCCAGCAAGTAACATATCTACCTGTTCGTCGTTCAGTAACGAATTTTCTAAAGATTTAACTCTGGTACCGGCATATATATAGCCATTTTGCATAATTTTTAGGAAAATAAAATTTTAGATATCTCTGGCTCGACATGACCCTTAATGTTTCGTAAAAGAGAAGGGAAGCTAAGATCGTACTCAAACTCAGATCCAGATATGATTACTCCACCTGAAATGTTTGTGTCTGTCTTGATTTCAAATTTATGATCTTTGCCGAACCTTTCAATTAAAACTTCTGTCACTTCTTTCTCTCGGTTTTTTGGAATAAAGACAGTGATTTTCTGAGAAATATCTACCTCAACTTTTTTCAAAAGTTTTGTTAAGACTTTTTTGTATTCATTGTTTTCGAGAGAGTTTAGTTTGGTTAGAGTTTTTTCAAAAACTTCGTCCAGAGCCTCACGCTTCAATTTCTCAATTTCTTGTTCTACCTGCCAACTAGCTTTGGACTGAACCCTTGATGTATTTTCCTTTTCGTTAGCTGACCTGTATTCTTTTTCTTTAAGAAGAAGATCTCTCTTCTTCTCCTCTAAATCATTCTCCAGCTGAGATATTTTGAGTTCTGCTTCTTTGAGAGTTTTCTGACTTTCTGATTTAGCTTCGGAAAGTAATTTTTCTGTTATGGCTTCAATAGACATAAATTTATAATTTCTTACATCGATGTCAACAAGATAAAGCTTATCAATACACCAAAGATCGCCCAGGTCTCAACCATAACTGAGAGGATTATAGCTCTTCCCATATTCGCTTCATCTTTGGCAATCATGGAGATACCAGATGCAGCAACCATTCCTTGAAACATTCCTGAAAAGAAACCTGCTACTCCGATTGGAATTCCAGCCATTAAATACTGCCAACCAACTGAGGTTTCAATAATTACTCCTGGTTCACCCCCTAAAATACCAGCAAAGTTCAAAATTAAAAAGGCACCAACGAAGCCGTAGATACCTTGTGATCCAGGCAAAGCCTGCATCAATAACATTTTACCAAAAAGATTTGGTTTCTCGCCCAGAACTCCTGATGCAGCCTGACCAGCGTAACCCATTCCGATTGCTGACCCACTAAAACCCAAGGCTGCTGATATTGCTGCTCCTGCAAAAACTAATGCGGTTCCGATTGTAATAATTTCCATATTTAAATAATTGATTGAATAAACGAATAATTAAGCTTAACTAACAAACCCGCGGATCTGATCGCGGATTACTTCTTCAGTATTATGTTCCTCTCTTCTCGGTAGAAAGGCTTAAAATTCCTACCTGTTCCTTTAATGAATTTACCAAAGAATTCAACGAATTGCAAACGAGCTGTATGAATAAATGATCCTAACAAATTGACCGCAAGATTAAAACTATGTCCTACTATTAGAATTATAATCATAACCACAATACCACCAAACGGTACTGCTTCGTAGGCCATAGTTGCTATTAGGTTGACTGAAAAAGCAAGTGCGCCAGTAGCAAGACCTAGAGCCAAGAGACGAGAGTAGGAGAGTATGTCAGAGAGATAACCAACAATACTGTAAAGACCTAAAATCCCCATTGATATCTTCTGCCAAAGTTTAGGATATTTTCTACCCGAAGATAAGGTAATCATCACAAGAGATAACAAAACTATTGAACTGTATATGTTTTCTGAGCCAGTAATTATTTCTAAAGTACTTCCACCCCAAAGAATAACAGAAGCAAAGAAAATCAACCACGGAACATTGTCCAGAAGACCTTCTTTTAGATTTTGGGTACGATGACTTCTGACTATATCAAGACAAATTCCAAAAACTATCTGAAAGACACCTAGTCCTAAAGCTAGGTAGAAAACTGGTAGTGGATTAGCTACAGGGTCAAAATATTGTAAGTTTGCTATCCAAGTAGGAAAAAATTCAGGCCCGATACCAAAGTAGCCACCGAAGAAAAGTCCTGTAACAAATGATGAAATACCTCCCAACATAAAGAGTTGGATGAAAAGTTTGGTAGCACCTGTTACTTTGTATGTTAAAAGAATTAGTGCTGTCAGTCCTGTTAAAACTAAACCGTAACCTGCATCTGATAGACAGATACCAAAAAATATAAAAAAGAAACCTGCTAGATAAGGTGTTGGATCCAGATCTTTTTTACCTGGAAGACCGTAGAGTCTGGTCACTGATTCGAAAGGAGCGACTAGTTTGTTATTTCTTATCTCAATCGGTGGTTCTTCTCCGTCTTCTGGTTCGATCTCCTCGATTGCTGAAAGGTCTTCTAGTTTTACCAATCTGTTACTAATCTCGTCTATAGATTTTTTTGGTGCCCAGCCCTCAAATATTAAACAGGAGTTGGTTCCGTAAGCCTGATAAGTAATATCGTTTCTTTCTTTTCTCCAATGAAGATAGTCACTAACAACTCGAAGTTTTGGTAAGAAACTAGCTAATCTATTTGCTCTTAGTTTAGCTAGATCCAAAAGACGTAAGTTCTTAATTTTACTTTTCCTAATTCTTTCTAGTTCATCAGTAACCGTCCCTAATCTTTTTGGAAGTTTTATTTCTTCGAGCTTGTATGATGTGAGGGTTTCTTTCAGAGCTTTTTCGTCTCCTTTTAAACAAGTGACTGCTAAGCAAATATTAGAAACTCTTTGGTAGATATAGTTTGGATAGTCAGCAATCTCTTCTTCAGCCGAAGTAATATCCTCTTCTTTTCCTTCAACAAATAAAGTCCGAGTTTCTTCGGTGGTGGTAGGAAATGACAAGGGTGTCTCCCAGCTCGTCCAATTTAGTAATAATCTTTCTTCTTCCTGAAGTGCTTCTAGTCGAGATTTTGAGGTATTTATAGACTCAATTATCTGAGTTGTTCTTTTTACAACGTCTTCGAAATAAAACGATTTCATAATTTCTTCCATCTCTTTCTCAGTTGTCTGAGTTCGTCCTCCTTCAAATAGTTTTTTCAAAAAAGGGGCTCTTTCGTAATGTGATAAAAAGGAAACAGTAAAATCAACTCGACTAGAGGTGTGATCAATATTGAATACAGTTTTTTCTAGTGATTTTAAGTCAGTCTTATCTTTTATTTCGGTTAGTTCAACAACCCCCATTTTTTGGAGTGTTTCTACAGTATTGGCGACACTTTCTTTGTGAGTCACCAGTCTAATTTTAGTCATCTCTAGTAGGCTCATTGATTATTCTGATTTATTTTTTCTAAAATAAAACTAACAGACTTCTCCTTGTTTGAGTTTAGAGTAGTCTGCATCTTATTTTTTTGCTTTTTACCAACTTCAATAATTTCGGTATATATCTTTTTGAGGCGGTTTTTTTGGTTTGCGAGTTCTTCTCCTCTTTCTACCAATAGATTTTTTTGAAAGTCCTCTAGTTCTTTGTCCAACTGAACCTTTTTTTGCTCAAGAATTGTTTTGGCTTTTTTGTCAGTTTTTTCCTTTATGGACAGAGCTTCTCTTTCAGTTTTTAATATTGTTTTTATGTAGGTCATTTTTGATTATCTAAATTTCTCTTACGAGACTATATTTAATTACAGCGAGTATCTTATCATAAAAGACAGTTTGTCGGAAGCAGAAAATATATTTTGTAGAGCCCATCTTTCCACAGCTTGCGATTTGTCACTATCTACTTATTTCAGTATGATGTGCAGTGTTTGTTATAAATTTATTTAAATATTACACTATGGTAAATGAGAATTCGATTAAGCATAAAAAAAAGAAAGATGGTGGTGAAATAATTATAATCTCTGTCGGCGGTTCTTTGGTTGTTCCAGAAAACATCGATACCTCATTTTTGCTATCACTCAAGCGCTGTATCCTAGGATATGTTGCACAGGGTAAGAAATTCGTTTTAGTGATTGGTGGTGGTGATGTTTGTCGAAAATATCAAAAAGCAGCTTCTAAGGTTAGTCACATATCTTCTACTGAACTAGACTGGCTTGGAATATATAGCACCTATTTAAATGCTCAACTCATCCGAACAATTTTTGGTAAAAAAACCGCCACGAAAATATTAACCGATCTCTCAGAGACGGTTATTTTTCCAAAAGGAAAAAAAATTATGATTGCTGGGGGTTGGAAGCCGGGTTGTAGTACTGATTATGATACGGTTATGCTGGCTCGAATGTTAGGTTCTAAAAAAGTTATAAATTTAAGTAATATTGACTTTGTGTGTGATAAAGACCCAAGAGAAAACCCAGACGCCAAATCAATTAAGGATATTTCCTGGAAAGATTTTAGGAAAATGTTTAATGGTAAATGGAACCCGGGATTAAATAGTCCTTTCGATCCAGTTGCTTCAAAGTTGGCTGAGAAAGAGGGAATAGAGGTTGCAATTATAAACGGAAAAAAACTTGCTCAGTTTGAACATTATCTAAACAATAGATCTTTTAAAGGAACATTAATATCCTAAGCAAATTATTCTTTTGCCATAATCATAGCTTTGATTCTCATGGTGCTAACTATTGCATCACGAGCCTGTTCGTCGAGATGTTCTCTGATATATCGAATCGACACATTAAGTTGTGGAATCCTAACATTTTCTAATGCACTGGTGCGACGACGAGTTCTTTCGATTTCTTCTGCTAGATTTTCTACTGTCTTTTCTAGTTCTGATAGGTGTAGGAGTTTGGGAAGAATTTTTTCAATTCTTTGAACTGAGTTATCTAACTCTCCACTAGTTTCTAGGAAGCCATAGGAAAAAGCACGACCTTTTGTTTTTATATCAAAATGTGGAATTGGAACTGACATTATGTATCGTGTTTTGACATCTATTTCTAATTCAGCGTTTGGAACCAAAAAAGCCGCTTCATTAATCTTTTCTGCTATTGAAGCCGAAGCTCGAATGTATGAGACTAATGTTCTAGGAATCTCTTCTTCAACCTCTGAACGAAGATCACGAGTCTCTTTGATAATCTCCATAAATTTCTTAATCAAACCGTCCCTTTTGTCTTTCAGGAGTTTGTATCCTTTCTCAGCTGTTTTCAGTTCCTTTTTCAATGAAAGGAGGTTAATTCTAGTTGGACTAACTTTTTGCATATAATTATTTTCAGAAGATAGAGTCGTGTAATTTTTATTTTAGATATTTATCAATTAAATCTGACTTAACTCTCTTTAGTGATTCCCGTGGAAGCATTTTTAGTAAAGACCAGCCTAGGTCTAAAGATTCTGTAACTTCACGATTTTCTCTTTCTCCTTGTTTAACAAACTTTCCTTCAAAATCTTCAGCAAATTTCATATGTGCTTTATCACTTTCGGAAAGGGAAGACTCACCTAAAACTACAGCCAAATCTCTAGCGTCCTTACCGACAGCATAAGAAGCAAACAGCTGATCTTTTAGTGCAGAGTGATCCTCTCTGGTTTTTCCTTCTCCTACTCCAGCTGACCAAAGTCTAGAAAGTGAACCTTGAACATCTACTGGTGGAAAAATACCTTTGGTGTTTAGCTCTCGGGAGATAATAAACTGACCTTCTGTAATGTATCCAGTTAAATCGGGAATAGGGTGAGTTTTGTCGTCATCAGGCATTGAGAGTATTGGAATCTGAGTAATGGTACCTTCTTTTCCTTTGACCCTTCCTGCTCGCTCGTAAAGTGAAGCTAAGTCGGTATACATATATCCTGGGTAACCACGTCTGCCTGGAACCTCTTTTCTGGCTGAGGAAACTTCTCGCAAAGCTTCGCAGTAGTTGGTCATATCGGTCATGATAACCAAGACATGCATGTTGTGTTCAAAAGCTAGATATTCAGCAGTGGTCAAAGCCATTCGTGGAGTAGCAATTCGTTCAACTACAGAGTCAGCTGCAGTGTTCAGAAACAACACCGATCTTTTGAGAGCACCAGTCTCTTCAAACTCTTTACGGAAAAATTCTGCCTCGTCAAACGTTACACCCATAGTTGCAAAGACAATCGCAAAGTTTCCAGAGGAACCATCGTTGGAGTCTTTGATAGCTACTTTAGCTTGTCTGGCAATTTGAGCTGCTAGTTTGGCGTGTGGTAGACCAGAGCCCGAGAAGATTGGTAGTTTCTGTCCACGAACTAAGGTATTCATAATATCGATAGAAGATATTCCGGTCTGAATAAAGTCGTCTGGATACTGTCTACTCCATGGGTTTATAGAAGCACCTTGAATTGGTCGTCTAGTTTCGGCAACCATTTCTGCACCTCCATCGATTGCTTTACCTTGTCCAGAGAAAATTCGACCTAAAATGTTTTTAGAAAGACCGATAGTCTCTATTTCACCTCTAAAACGAGCCTTAGAGTCTTTTAGTTGGGCACCAGAAGTTTGGCTGAACATTTGGACTACCGCACGATCTTCCAGTGCATCCAAAACTTTACCTAACCTAGGTTGTTCTTCGCCTGGAATTGATATCTCTACCAGTTCTTCATAACCAACTCCTTTTACTCCAGAGACAATAATGATTGGACCAGCAATAGATTCTAGAGTTTTATATGACTTATCTACAAGATTTGTTTTGTTTTCTGTTTGAGAACTTTCTTTCATAATTTTATTGTTAAGAAATCACTGGCAAGGATTTAACCTCAGCTGTAACTATGTTTCTAAAATCTTCAAACTCCTTTACTTCTTTGTAATTTTTTAGTTCAGGTAGTTTGCCAAATGAACTAATTCCAGAAAGGTCTGAAAAATCTCTTTCCCGGTTTTCACTCTCAGGTTTTAGTTCGTGGTAGAGGTGGATGATTGAACGCAAAATTTCGTACTGAATTATTAGGGGAGTGTAAGCATCATCTGGGTCAAAAGCGTTCTGAAAAAGAAAATCCTCTCGAATAGATCGGGCGATTTCTAGAATCAGTTTTTCATATCCAGAAAGAGCTTCCATTCCAACTAACCGAACAATCTCAAGCAACTTTGCTTCTTGCTGAAGAATGTCCATAGCTTCAGATCTGATTTGACAGAAATCTGGTGAGACATTTTTAGCCCAATAATCTTTGATGTTATCAATGTATAGAGAGTATGAGTTTAGCCAGTTGATAGCGGGAAAATGCTTTCGGTAGGCAATTGAAGCGTCTAGACTCCAAAAACATTTAGTGACTCTAAAGGTGGCTTGAGAAACTGGTTCGGAGAGATCTCCTCCAGGGGGTGAAACTGCTCCTATTACAGAAAGTGCCCCTTGTCTCTCGTCAGTACCAATACAGGTTACTTTACCCGCTCTTTCATAAAACTCTGAGACTCGAGAAGCCAGATAGGCTGGATAACCTTCTTCACCTGGCATCTCCTCCATTCGTCCAGACATTTCTCTCATAGCTTCAGCCCAACGCGAAGTTGAGTCAGCCATCAAGGCTACGGAGTAACCCATGTCTCGGTAGTACTCGGCGATAGTAATACCTGTGTAGACGCTAGCTTCACGAGCTGCAACAGGCATGTTTGAGGTGTTGGCAATAAGGACGGTTCTTTTCATTAATGACTGTCCTGTGTTTGGATCAAGTAGTTCTGGAAATTCATTTAGAGCCTCAGTCATTTCGTTTCCGCGTTCACCACAACCTATGTAGATAATAACCTGAGCATCACAGTACTTTGCTAGTGATTGCTGGGTTACGCTTTTACCCGAACCAAATGGACCTGGAATCGATGCTGCACCACCTTTAGCTACTGGGAATAGACTGTCGATAATTCGAACACCAGTAATTAAAGGTTCGGTAGGGAATATTTTTTCTTTTTTAGGTCGAGGAGTTCGAATAGGCCAATACTGTAGCATTGAAATATCTTTTTCTTTTCCATCCTTGGTTTTAATAATTGCTATCGGTTCTTTAACTGTGTAATTTCCTTTAGACTTGACTGAGATTAAAGTTCCCGAAATGTTTGGTGGAACCATTATTCGGTGAGTAATAGTTTCGGTTTCCTGTACCTCACCTAAAATATCACCACCTTGAACCTCAGTTTGTTCTTTAGAGGTTGGTTTAAATTCCCATTTTCTTTCTAGGTCAATAGCATCTGTTTCAATTCCGCGTGTAATATATTGACTCTTGGAAATCTCCTCAATTTTTTTTAACGGTCTTTGAATTCCGTCGTAGATAGATTCAAGTAGTCCAGGAGCTAATTCAACTGACATGGTTTGCCCGGTTAACTCTACAGGTTCACCAGGAGCAATACCTGAAGTTTCTTCGTATACCTGAATAGAAGCCTTATCATTATTAAGTTCTATAATTTCACCTAGAAGTTTGTGTTTTGAGACCTTGACCACTTCATACATCCTGGCATTTGAGAGTCCTCGAGCCTCAACCAACGGACCACTTACACGAGTGATGATTCCTAAACTGTTCTCTTTATTCATATTATATGTATGTCTGACGTTGAATATTTTTAAAGCTTGTTTGGATAAAATGAAAATATAATAATATACAAGTCCCTATTATACATATTTTATCCTTTCTGCAAAACCCAGATCACTTTTAAAGTAGTGATTTACAAAGGAAAAAGTAAGACTTTTTATGATTTTTTGGTTTGTTTGTTCGTCACTAAACAGAAACAAACTTCTTTCTGTTTTTTGAGATTTGTATATGCAACATACTTGGGTTTTATTTTTTGCTTTTTCCAAGCTATTGGGATATTACGGAACTATTGACAGATTCTTTTTTGTTAGGCATTCTACTGTTAGTTAACGAGTTCTTTTAAAGGAATTCATCAAACAAAAAACAAAAAAATAGGAGGTAATTATGGTTGAAGAATTAGAAAAACACCTGGAAGACATTTTTTCTGGAAAGTTTGAAGCACTTAGTGAACCGAGGAAAGAAGTTAATCCAGAAGAAACTGTTCTTGGGATCCTGCAGAATCAAAGAACCAAAACAGTGTATTCACGGATTCTTTATTTCAAAGAATCTAGTAAGAAGAAATTTGAGGATCTAAAAAGGAACCTTTTTGTTGTTTCTGGAGATGATTCTCTGTCACTGATGATTGAGATTCAAAAAATGAGTAACCAGATGAGCGTACTAGACAGCATCTTCTGGGAAATGATAAGGGACGAATTTCCTGATGCGAGGCGTCCTGATGTCTCAATTGGAGTTCGACAAGGCTGGAAAGTTGTTATTTTTGAACAATCAAATAAAGACCTTTTCTTAACTCTCAAAGCCATTTTTGGCGGGGGAGGAATTTAATTTGGTTTTTTAAAACAAAGAGTGTTGCTTGCAACACTCTTTTTTATTATTAATAAAAGCAGATAGAAAAGTTAGTTTAAGTTCAGGGTCTTTACTTATATGAAAAATACTATATAATTTTAACATTGTTGCCCCGACTAATAATCAGGTTGGGGTTTTGTTCTTTTACACAAAGGTCTGTTTTGGGTCATGATATGGTCCAAAAAATAAAGATGAAACAATGTAGTTTATTGTTTTCTTATTTATGTTAACCCAACAGACTTCTCAAATTAAATAGGAGGAATTATGAATAAAGATGTAAACATTGATGTGGTAGAAATTCTACTACATGAATTGGCTAATGAGATATACAATAATCAATCAGGCCACCATACTTATCATTTAAAAAATATTGATATTTATGAATCAGTCGCGCTCTATTTAGCTTCTCATAAGGAGAGGTTGGATGAGATAGAAGAGACATTTTCTGTTAAGTTTTTATTGACCGGAAGAGATCTCACAGCTCATTACACTAATGACTCAGTTCTAAAACCTTTAATTTAAATTTGGGAGGAGTGCAAATCTTTCTCAGAATTTATGTTAAAAAACTGAGACATCAAACCCTACTGTATTTTATACGGTAGGGTTTTTATATTTATGACACAAAACACTCTTTCTTATTGTGGAATAGGATAATCGTTCGGCCATTTATTGAAATCGAGTGGACAGGTGAACGTTCGTTTACTATACTTTAAGAATGACTGGAATTATTAAAAATAAAAATACACTTTTAATATTGAGGGGTTTTTATAAAAAAAGAAAAAGAATGCCAAGTTTTTCGGAGTTAGGTAATCTTTTAGGTTTTAAATCTAAAAATACTGTTTATAAATTAGTTAAGAGTTTGGTTAATGATGGTGTAATATCACAAGATAAAACAGGTAGGATCATACCAACAAATCTTTTCGGTCAACTCAAAGTTCTCGGTACTATTGAGGCTGGATTTCCAGGATCAGCCGAAGAGCAGTTCTTGGATACTATTACTCTAGACGAATGGTTGGTTGAGAATCGGGAGGCAAGTTTTATCCTAAAGGTGACAGGTGATTCTATGAAGGACGCCGGTATACAGCAAGGTGATATTGTTGTTGTTGAAAGAGGTAAGACTCCAAAAGAAGGTAGTATTGTTATCGCTGAAATTGACGGAAAGTGGACAATGAAATATTTAAGAAAGAAAGACGGGATTAGTTTTTTGGAACCAGCAAACAAAAAGTATAAACCTATTTATCCGAAAGAGAGTCTTGAAATTTCTGCTGTTGTTGTTGGGGTTATTAGAAAATACAAATAATCATGTCACACATCATAGGTCATATCGACGGTGATTCTTTTTTTGCATCAGTTGAGCAGTCTATCAATCCAAGTTTAAAGAGTCGACCGGTTATTACTGGTGCCGAAAGAGGTATTGCGTCCTCCATGAGTAAAGAGGCTAAAGTTTTAGGAGTTACCAGAGGAATGCCTGTTACACAAATCCGACGTCTTTTTCCGGAAGTTATCGTAGTCCATTCTGATTTCTTTTTGTACACGGTTTTTTCAAGAAGAATGTTCGACATTGCTCGTCGGTATGGAGAAGAGATAGAGGAGTATAGTATTGATGAATTTTTTATACGTTTTAAAAAAGGTAAATTATTTTTCGAGAGAAAGGTAAAGAGTGCAGTTTTTAATATAAAATCAGATATAAAAAAGGAGTTGGGTATTACTGTTTCTGTTGGTTTAGCATCAACAAAGGTTCTGGCTAAGATTGCGTCTAACTGGGGCAAACCAGACGGTTTTACTTTTTTGAAAGATCAGGATCGAGAAAATTACTTAAAAGCTACTCCTCTTAACAAGGTTTGGGGAATTGGAGAGAGGACAGCAGAAAAACTTGAAAAAGTTGGTTTGCGTAATGCCTTTGATTTAGTTTCAGAAGATTTTAGAAGAATACAAAAAGATTTCTATAAACCTCTTCAGACGATATGGCAGGAGTTAAACGGTCAAGAAGTTTTTCCGTTTGGTAATGAAAATTTATCACCTAGAAAATCAATTCGTTCTAGTAGGACTTTTATTCCTAGTGCCAACAAAGATTTTCTCCTAAAAGAAATAGTAGAGCACATTGAGAAAGCAACTTTTGATCTTCGTAGAATGAATCTTCGAGCCAAGTGCATGTCTGTGTTTATAAAAACTCAAACTTTTAAATACAAAGAAAAAGAGGTTAAGTTTTTTCAGCCGTCTAATGCGAGCAATATAGCTGTTGTGCAGGCGCGCATTATTCTAGACGGTATTTTTTTGAGTGGAGTTTTGTATCGAACAACAGGTGTAATTTTTTCAGGTCTAGAAAACAGAGAGTCAACACAGCAGGTTCTTTTTAACGAAAGACACCAGGAAATAAGTCTTCCTTTCAAAGTAATAGATAATTTAAATCTTCGGTTTGGTAGAGGGGTTGTTGGTCTGTGTTCAGGGTTAAAGAAAAGTTCAGATTATAAAAAAGAATTTAGAAAATCCAGATTCTCAATTCCTTCTTTCGGTGAGGTGGACTGAAAAAAATGAATTTAATTTATTTAGACCTTGTTTGTGGGAAGTAAAGCAGGTTTTTAAAATTAATCCTATTGAACCATAACGACAGATTGACATTAGCAGTAATTTACCTTATTGTATTTTTTGACTTAGAGTGTTCTTAAAAACAAAAAAGGAGGAATAATGAAAGCTAATCTTAGAGTTCCAGGTTATTCACTTGGATTGTTTACAGGTTTTGTGGTTTTAATATCGGGTTGTTTTTTTTGGTTTGAAATTAATCTATACCTAATTTCATATTTAGATAGTATGCAATATCTAACGCCAAAAAACTTGACCCTCTCACAGATTGGATTGGTTTTGATACCGATCCTGTCTTATGTCGTAAGCGGAATCGTAATAATTATTACAGTAAACATCTTCAAACCACTGAATTCATTTGAGGAGGAGGGTGTAATCAGTAATCTTGTTAGAGGTTTTGTTTGGGGTCTTGTTCTAGGAATTATTGTCGGTCTTGTTATGTCTATTGTTTTCACCTGTTTTCTCTCGGGTTTTATTTATGGTTTAGCAACATGTCTTTTTATGGGTCTTGTTGTTGGATTATACATCGGTCTATGCGATGAATTTAAATAATTAACCGAATACGAACACCACCTTACATTTATGTAAGGTGGTTTTTTATGAGTAAAGGGTTTAATATTTTTATTTAGTTTATTTATCTGAATGAACTAAAGAAATAAAAATTGATTTCTGTTAAAATAATATCCATGACAACATCAATCGCTTTGTTTATATTTTTAGCAGGTTTTGTTTTAGGTCTGGGCGCAGTAACAGTTATCGATTTACACGGTTTTCTAGCTCGACGGTCTTCTTACTGGACCGTAGCAACAATCAGAGCACATAAGGTAACCAAGCCTTTGATTTGGATTGGTATAGCTTTGGTAATAGTTGGTGGTTTCTTCTTTTATGTAAATAACCCGCTGACTTGGATTCCATTAACTCATATAGTTATTGTGCTGTTTTTAATTATAAACGGTTGTTTTCTTTCTTTTTATGTTAGTCCGTATATTTTAAAACAGGAAAGAGAGGGGAGAGAGCAAGAGTTGTTGCCTCAAAAATTACAAAAATTGATTACGGTTAGTTTTCTGGTATCTTTTATTGGTTGGTGGGGTTCATTAGGACTTCTGGTTTGGTACCTTACTCATCACATTTAATATGAAAAATTCAAACAACAAACGCCCACAGAAGATCAAATACAGTGATAGATTTCAAAAAAATTATGTTTATGAGTTGTCTGAACCTGTTGGTAAGAATTTTGCACAAGGGTTTAACCCAACCCTTACACCAAAAGATATGCTCTCATTAGGAGTATTCGGCGGAGCATATTTTATAGCAGTAGATGGTTTGATTCCTGATGATCTACCCAAAAGTTGGTTTGATGGAGTGGCTCTTTCCAAGGATGGAGAAAAACACGCTGAGTTAAATTATTTTGGTCTTCAGGCTAGTCAGTCGCTCGAGGTTTGGATTTCTAAAGGTTGGATTAACCAAAAAAATGATCCGCATGGTTGGTTTCAGTGGTACTGTCGCTACTATCTTGGAAGACGTTTATCAGAAGAAGATGAGCGACAAATAAAGCGTTGGAGACAGATGAATCGACATCTTGCTCAGGTGGAGAAGAACTGTCGACCAGGAGATGAGAGTTGTCGTCCTAAACAGCGCCAAGCTCTTTTGCACTGGGCATACGATGTTCGATAAATAAAATTTACTTTCATCTAAGTCTCCTTTCGGTTGATATATTAAAAATTAAGCATGACGAGGTTTAGGTATTTTGACAGATGTGGCTTTTTTGATTTATAAAAAAATAAGTAATATAGATTTTGTGGTTGATAGAAATGTTTGTTAGGATTTCTGTTCTAGAATATAATTTAAAAAAGAGATTATTTAGGGCCATTAGCTCAGCTGGTAGAGCGCGCCCATGGCATGGGCGAGGTCAGCGGTTCGACCCCGCTATGGTCCACACACACAAGTTTTATCTATTACAATGTCCTAGCCACAATACAGATATTTTGGAAGTTTGGTTGTGATAGATCAAATAAAGAAATATGTTAGAATATTGATATATGTTAATTGGAGCACACGTATCTACTGCTGGGGGTTACTCGGAAGCAGTTCGTCGAGTTCATGAGATTGGAGGTAACTGTCTACAAATCTTCTCGACTTCACCTCGCGGTTGGCGAGTAGCTAATCTGTCGTCGGAAGAAATTCAAAAGTTTAAAAAAGCTTGTGTCCAATATAAAATTTCATCAGTATATTTCCACGCATCGTATTTAATAAACCTTGTTGGTAGTTCAGAGATCCAACAGAAATCAATCAATTCGCTGGTCTCAGAGTTAAAGACTGCTGGAAAGGTTGGAGTCAGAGGAACTGTAGTCCACCTCGGTTCATTTAAAGATGGAAAAAAAAATATAAACTCAGACGTATCATTTAGAGAACGAGATAGGTACAAACTACTTTTAAAAAATATAAAGATTGTTTTAGATAAAACACCCAAAGAAACTTTTTTAATTATCGAAAATATGGGAATGAGGAAGATTGGAATGGATTTAGCTGAGATTGCTTATATTATAAAAAATATAAAAAATCCTCGACTAAAAGTTTGTCTGGATACGTGTCACCTACACGCAGCCGGATTTGATTTGTCGAATAAGAAAAAAATAGATAATTTCTTGCTTGGTTTTGAAAAAATGATTGGTTTAGAAAATCTTGAGGTGATTCATATAAATGATAGTCGTGACGAACTAGGAGCGTTGCGAGATAGACACGATAATATTAATGAAGGTTTTGTTAATAAAGAGGTTTTTCGTCTGATTTTAAATCACCGTAAAATCAAAAAACTACCATTTATTGCTGAGGTCCCAGGATTTGATAATCAAGGAGCAGATAAGAGAAATATTGATAGACTAAAAAAGCTTATAAAATCCTAACTTCAATATTTTAAACCCTTGACATATTCTTTTTTGTTATGTATTCTACTGCTAGCTAACGGGTTCTTTTACACAGAATCCACCACACAAAAAACTAGAGAAAGGGAAACTATGAAAAAACAATTGATAATTCTGACAATTTTGTCAGCAATCATGTTGTTTGTGGGGGTGGGTTGCACCACTCACTCGCAAACAGCATTCGAGCCACAAGGGGTCAACTTCCAGTCCTTGTCTCATCAGAATGATGAGACAGGAGAGATTTCACACCAACCAGGTCAACAAGTTTTGGCTTGGGAGCAAAAAAATCTCTGGAGGGGAGACGTCTCACTTGTGTCCGTTTGGACACATGATCAATCTGGGGATGTTCAATTCCAAGGTTGGACAACTGAGAAAACCCCAGGTATTCTTGATCCTATTATGAGAGGTCCGGGTCTAGGAATTCCAATAGGCCTCGGTCTCCGAGGTATGAATGTCTCAGGCGGAAGTTCCAGTTCTAATTCTGGATCTTCATCCTCTGCTTCAGCACAGTAGTGGTGTTATAGCAAGCCCGCAACTTACAAAGTTGCGGGTTTTTTTATAAAAGACATATTGTTTTTAATAAAGGACATTATAAAGGACAATATATATTCCGAAAAAAGTCATATATAAAGGGCATAATATACGTCAATATTTATTTATAAAGGACAAATTCATAAAGTTAGAAATATCCCTTATGTTAGCCATATTTTATAAAATGTAAAACTTGACAAAGTATATATTGTTGGTGTAAGTTTAGTTCACTTAAATAAATAGGTGTATAGAAGGGTTAAAAATTATGAATAATATATACAAAAAATTAATTAAGGTTCCGAGTAAGACTTCAAAAGCTGACCGATTTTTTTATGTGTCAAAACCTTTTCCTTTTGTAAAAGCAATTTTTGTTTTTTGGCTATTTCTTGCTTTTGTTTTCCCAGTAATTTCTCCTGTTCTAACTTCTCCACTATCTACAGTTATGGCTGGTGGAAGTGTTGCTGAATGTAGTTTAAATATCAGGGTCCAAGCCGGTGACACAGTTCGTTGGAACTCTGGAGCTTGGGGCGACAACATCACTATCTCTTGGGAAGGTGATGAAGGACTTTCAGGCAACACACTAACAGTCGACAAAACCTACCAAACCGCTGGTAGCAAGT
>SKHG01000009.1 GCA_007117035.1 Candidatus Campbelliibacteriota bacterium | reverse complement strand
TTTGTGCCCCCGGCAGGAATCGAACCCACAATTATCCCTTAGGACGGGACTGTTATAATCCATTTAACTACGGGGGCCTTGTTCAGTTTCTACTATATCAGAAAAAAAATTACTGACCAGTTTAAAAAAACCCAAAATCTTGCTGTTGCAAGATATTGAGTTTTTTTAAAAAATCTGATTTTAAATTTTATTCTTCAAGACCAAGAAGTTCGGCAACTTTGTTTCTGTCAAAACCAACTATCATATCTTCGCCAATCACAATAACTGGTACGCCCATCTGTCCGCTTTTCTCAACCATCTCTTGTCGCTTTTCAGTGTCGGCAGCAACATCATATTCATTAAACTCAACTCCTTTCTCTCGAAAAAAATCTTTTGCTTGATGGCAGTATGTGCAAGTAGGTGTTGAGTAAATTGTTACATTCTTCATAACTTAATTTTTAATATTATTACTAATAACTCTGATTTTAACATTTATCAAAAAGAACTTCAATTGAAAGGCAGGCGCCTTTTAACAGCATTCCACCAAGAAGGTTTGGAATCGACAGAGTCTTCCTGATTTGTAGTCTCTAGTGATCTATTATCGATAATTATCACCATTTCTTCACCTTCTTTAGAGGCGTTAAAACGCCTACGAATCTCCTCTTCGAGTCCTTCATCGGTTCCAAATCTCTCAATCGATTCTAGCAATACCTCTTTTCTGTCTTCCAACTTAGAAATCCTCTCTTTTTTTTCTTGTAGGATTTCACTACTCAACTGAAACCTCTGAAACATTGACCAGACAGGATGAATCATCAATATGATTAAAATAAACAAAATACCAACAGTAATTTTTGAATACAGTATTTTTTGAAATAGTGAATCTTTCTTCATTAAACAACATTATACAGACCATTAGACAACGAGCCAACAAAATATTCCAATCAAATAAAAAATGTGTTATATTTAGCCACATAGAGGTAATTAAAAATTATGATATTTAAACAAAAAAATCAAAAAGTAATAAAAGGATTTATGATCGTAGTGGGAATTATGGTTGCACTCAGTATGATTTTAATCGGAGTTATATAAAATTCCTTCAAAAAAACGAAATAGAAAAACAAAAAAAATATACCAATCGGTATATTTTTTGTATCTATAAATAAAATTACTACTCCTCCTGCATCATCTTAATGAAAACCTCAGACGGAATATCAACCCTACCCCGCTCCTTCATTCTTTTCTTACCCTTTTTTTGCTTCTCACGAAGTTTCATCTTTCGGGTAATATCACCACCATAGAGATGTGCTGTAACATCTTTCTTTAGAGCCGAGAGAGTTCTGGACGCCAAAATCTTACCACCAGCTTTAGCTTGAATCTTTGTTGTAAACATCTGACGAGGAAGGGTTTTGTATAATTTCTCAACTACCTTCTTAGATTCTTTATCAACCTTTAAACTAGCGACTACTCGAGAAAATATTGGCATCAACTCATCGGCCACCAAAATATCCAATCTAACAACATCAGCTGGTCTGTTTTCTATCATCTCATACGAAACTGAAGCAAATCCTGAAGAAGCGCTTTTAATTCTATCGAAAAATCCACGCATCAACTCACGAAGTGGCATCTCGACCGAAAGACAAACTCTGTCCTGTCCGACATTTTCTGATTGACCCAAAATTCCTTCGTGTTCATAAATTAAAGGCATTAATGAATTCATTTTCTCACGAGGAGAGATGACTTTCAGAGCAACCCAAGGTTCAAAAACAGTAAAGTCTTTACCTTCTGGAAAATTGTGAGCCGAGTATATGGTTTCCTGTTTACCGTTTTTGTAAGTTACTGAGTAAATTACTGTTGGCGTTGTGACGATTAGATCCAATCCTGATTCCCTTTTTAGCCTTTCGCTTACAATCTCTAGATGCAACATTCCAAGAAATCCACAACGGAAACCTTTACCAAGAGAATATGAGGATTCTTCTTCGAACGAAATCGAGGAATCCGAGAGCTTCATTTTCTCGAGTTCTTGCTTCAACAAAGAAAAATCGTCTTGACCTTTAGGGTAAACCGAGGCCCAGACAATCGGCTTTGGAGTCTGATAACCAGAAAAAGCTGGTTTTAGGTTTTTCTGGTTAGAGACAGTATCACCAACAGAAGCAATGTTGGACTCTTTAATTCCTGTTACAAAATATCCTATCTCACCTGCCGATAATGAATCCCTTGCAACAGGTTTAGGTGAAAAAACACCAACCTCTAGTGGAGTAAAAGTTTTACCAGCTACTTTAAATATTAAAGGATCTCCTTTCTTTACAACTCCATCAATAACTCGAACATACACTATGACTCCTTTGTGATTGGAATACTCAAAATCAAAAACCAAAGAGCGAAGATCTCCAGGTTTTGTTGACAAATTATCAAAAGTTGGTGGAGGGACCTTTACGATAACTGACTGAATTAGCTCATCTACCCCTTGGCCAGTTTTACCTGAGCACTCCAAAACATCTTCCGGTTTGCAACCAATCAAATCAACCACTTCTTTTCTAATTTCCTCGACTCGTGCCAACGGAGAATCAACCTTACTTAAAACAGGTAGGATCTCTAAACCCTCCTCTAAGGCCATCCAGAGTGTTGTTAGAGTCTGAGCCTGAATTCCTTGTGTAGCATCAACCAAAAGAATAGAACCCTCAACTGCTTTAAGTGACCGAGAGACTTCGTAGGAAAAATCAATATGTCCAGGAGTGTCAATTAGGTTAAGAATATAATTTTCTCCATTATGTTTATATTCCATTCGAACAGGTTGCATTTTGATAGTGATACCTCGTTCTCTTTCAAGCTCCATACTATCTAAAACCTGTTCCTTCATATTGCGACCCTCAACTGTATGAGTTAATTCCAACATTCTGTCAGCCAAGGTACTTTTACCATGATCAATATGGGCAATAATACTAAAATTTCTGATATTTTTTGTGTTCATAAAATACTCTCACCAAACTTACTTTAAATAACCTCATCACGCAAGACCCTAGATCTCCAAAATCGTTTTTTAACTGCATCCAAAATCTCTTTAAGCTCTTTACTTTTAAACAAATAGAGAAGTATAAAACCAACCAATATACCCAAAAGCCCAGACAACAGGCCTTGTAGAAATATACCCCAAAAGGTGTTTAGATTGAAAACAGGAGCCAAAACCCCTAAAGCTAAATAGGTTACAAAACCCATAATAACCGATGAAGAAAAAACATGAAAGAAACTTTCTCTTATGGAGTAAAAGAGAGGTGTAAAATCTCGACTAAAGAAATACAACAAGATTATTCCGTTTAGAATAAAACCTAAAGAGTAACCTAAAGGTAACATTAAAATCACAGTTCCTTCAACACCTTGTACTCTGAGTAAATCTTCAATGAAGAAACGGAACAGATCGACTCTCTCAAATATCTGCACCAAAGCGAAAGAAAAAACAATTATAGATAAGCCAGATATTCCGTTTATAATAAATGGCTTCCAAGTATTACCAGTAGAGTAATAACCCTTCACAAACAACAACACCAAGCCCTGAAAGACTACTGAGACTGCAAACAAGGCTAGTGTCGCGGCTGTTAGACGAGTCTCAACCCAACCAAACTCTCCAGACCCCAAAACAGTTCTAACTATCTGTGCCCTTAGAACAATAAACAAAACTGCAATCGGAATAGACCAAAATATTACATGTCTCGCAGCGGTTGCAATTCTCTGACCGAACTCCTTCATCTGACCTCGCACAAACATCTGACTTAAAACAGGAAAAGCTGCTAACGAGTAGCTCACTCCAATAATACTCAGAGGTATAGACTGGAGATTGAAAGAAAAATTAAAAATTGCAATTGAACCAGAAACCATCAAGGAAGCCATAGAAATCAAAACCAACATCGATAGCTGATGAACCCCTAAAGTCAGAGTTCTGGGTAAAGACACAGTAACAATATTTTTAACTAAAGCGAGGTTGATAGGAAAAGAAAATTTTGGCAAAAGGCCTCTCATAATCACAAGTGGAACTTGTATCAAACCATGCAGTAAAGCTCCAAGAACAACTCCCAAGACCACACCTGTTACACCCCAATGTGGAGCCAGGAAAACAATACCTGTAATAATTCCAACATTATAGACAACTGGACTCAGTGCATAAACAAAGAACTGTTTAAAGGACTGCGTAATACTGGCCAAAAGATTCGAAAGACCCAATAAAATTGGCGTAAGAAGAAGTAGACGAGCCAAGAAAATTGTTTCTTGTTGTTCAGAAAGTGAGAATCCTTGAAAAAAGAAACCTATCAAAAAAGGCATCAGCATAAACACCGCAAAGCTAACTAGGACGATTAACAAAAAGAAAAATGAAAAGACGCTATTAATCAAGTCTCGAGCCTTGTCCTTGTCGATCTCCAAACGTTGAACCAACATAGGTATCATAACCGATATTGATACCAACGAAGCGACTGTTACAAATATCACGTCTGGAATACGAAAAGCTGCATAGTACATATCGAGCTCAATACCAGCTCCAAAGTTATGCGCAAGTAGACGATCCCTAATTAAAGCTAAAATCTGAGACAAAAAAGCAAAAATAGCCAACAAATATGCCGCTTGATGCAGACTGCTAATCTCTTTTGATATGTAAGCAATAATTCTATAAACCATAAAAATCAATCAGGTTGGGGTTAAAGACCTCAATCTGAACTAAAACATTTAAAAACTATATATTTACCTATAATACAGCACTCTTTGGTAATCGAAAAGAGAAAAAAACCAAAACATTAAACCTTGAAACTTTTATTTTATGTAGTATAGTGTTTAGGCCTGTGTCGGATAGTTGCTGAGTTTTGTTTAGGCAAAACTCAGAGGAAAGTCCGAACACTTATTTTCACTTCGGTGGATCTAAAATGGTAGCGGGTAACCCCCGTCCGACCTTTCACCATAGCATGAGAGGAAGAGAGGTGCGAGCAGAGACGCTGATTTTTGAAAAGAAATCAGCACCCCGTCTTCTGATACTGTGTACATCATTTAATAACAAGTTCTTATTAAAAAATATTTTAAATACAGGAAGTACTTAGTATCAGAAGCCGGGGTGAGCTCCGGTGGCAACACCTGGAGGTGAAACGGCTAAATCCTTACCCAAGTGCAAGGCCGTGGTTGCTCTTTGAGCGACAGTGCCGCAAGAGCCGGTCGGTAACGATCGGCCCAGATAAATAACTATCGCCAACATTTTTGATTTTCAAAAATGTTGGTACAGAATTCGGCTTATAGACACAGGCACAGAAATCAAAAAGACCTCGCTTATACGAGGTCTTTTTAATTATATATCTCTCTTTTCATCTAAATCTTACTCTTCAGCATCAAACTCTAATAAAATATCTTCATTAGAGATAAACGGTTCATCATTAAAGGAAGAATTGATTCCACTAAATACTTCTGTTCTGTTATTTATATTACTCAAGATAGTTTTTAGTTCTTTGTTTTCAGAGTACTTTTCTGATAGAGCGGAGAATATGAACTCGGCATCTTCATTTGCACCAACTTCGTATCTGGTTACACCATAAAAATACCAAGCATTTCTACCAGATTCAAACTCAATGTTTGCTAGGAAAAAGAACGCGTCTGTGTAGTTAAATTTTATACTCAACGCATATCTAGTATAATCTTGAGCTTTTTCTGTATCACCCACCAACAACTCCAGATTTGCTTTTTGTAAGTAAATTGAAGGGTTTCTAGGGCTATGTTCCAGTGCAATTCTGTAGCTATTCAATGATTCTCCATATGCACTCTCAAAACCAAAACTAATCATTGATTTGTAGACAGGACCAAGGTTTGTCCAATTATGATGTGAGCTACTTCTAATTTCAAGTATATGTATTGTATGTGGACAACTAAAAAGAGAACTTAAATTGTGTTTTCAAAAAGTTTTTTTAAAACTTGAGGGTTGGCTGAACCTTTACTTTTTTTCATACCTTGTCCGATAAGAAACTGAAGCGCAGATTCTTTCCCCTTTCTATAATCCTCCACTACCTCAGGATTTTCAGATATAATCTCCTTCACCAAAAAACTCATCTCCTCCTTGTTACTAGCTTGGATCAGATTATTATTTTCTGCTAGTGTTCTTGGACTTTCATCACTTTTGAGCATTAGCAAAAGAACATCCTTAGCACCACGCGAAGACAGTTCTGCTTTGGTTATCATAGTAATGAGTTCAGCAAAATTTTGAGGAGTGAAAGGAACTTTTTCGCTATTCAACTCCTTCAGTATTCCAACAACATCTGAAGTGATGTAGTTTGCAGACTTTTGCACTCCATCTTTTATATCTTTCGGAAGAAGTTTAATAGTATCTTCAAAAAATTTTGTAAGCTCTGGTTGGTCAAGAAAAACATCCACCTGTATTTCTGATATTCCCAAATCATCTATATATCTCTTTCGGACTTCCCAAGGAAGTTCTGGAAGAGATTCCCTGTTTATCTTAAACTCAGGTATTTCCGAAATTTTAAGAGGTGGAAGATCTGGTTCGGGAAAGTATCGATAGTCGTGCGATTCTTCTTTATCTCTTCGTGAGACTGTAACTTGTTTAACCTCATCCCAACCTAATGTTTCTTGTTTAATTTCACCACCTTCGGATAGAATTTTGGTCTGCCTATTTATTTCAAAATCTATTGCCTTTTCCATCGATCGAAAGGAGTTCAGATTTTTAATCTCAACCTTAGTTCCGAGTGTTTTATCTAAACTTAATGAAAGGTTGGCCTCAACTCTCATCTCACCTTTTTCCATATTAGCCGAACCTATACCCAAAAAACGAATCAAAAGTTGTAGTTCTCTGGCAAATTGAGCAGCTTGTTTACCACTTTTAATAACAGGCTCAGTTACCAGCTCCATCAGTGGAACTCCAGACCGATTAAAATCAATCTGACTTTTATCCTTATCTCCATGAAGTGACTTAGCTGTGTCCTCCTCTAAATGTATTCTTGTTATCTCCACATTAGAAAGAGAGCCTCCTGAAACCAAAGGATAAGCATACTGGCTAATCTGATAACCCTTCGGAATATCTGGATAAAAGTAATGTTTTCGGTCAAACTCCGTAAAGTCAGCCAACCTAGACTGAAGAGCAGTACCTATTAAAAGTACAGACCGAACAGCTTCACGGTTGATTGTTGGTAAAGCTCCAGGCTGACCTGTACAGATATGACAGATGTTTAGATTTGGTTCTTTTTCGTCCGGATTATTCCTACAAGCACAAAACATTTTAGAGAGTGTTTTTAACTCTGCATGAACCTCTAAACCAATAGTTGGACTGTATCCGTTTTCCATAAAAAATATCGTATCACATTAAATATCAAACTTCATTTAATTTACTCCTCAGACAAAACACTCAACAGATGCTCTCGTAAAACCTTAATCGAACTATCATCCAGTACCGAAACCTGCAAAACTTCTGAGTTTAGTTTCTTTGATTCTTTTTTAGCTTTTTCTAAATCTTTATCTGAAACTGTGTCTGTTTTTGTTAAGACAATAATCTCTTTTTTTTCTACTAATTCCGTATCATACCCTTCCAGCTCCTTTCGTACTGTTTTGTGACGTTCAGTAAAATCACCTTCCTCTAGAGAGATACAGTGAAGCAAAATTTTTGTTCTTTTTATATGTCGCAAAAACTTGTGTCCCAGTCCACGACCTTCGGAGGCGCCTTCAATCAAACCTGGAATATCCGCTAAAATGTATCCATGAAAATCGCCCAGATGGGGTTCCAGAGTTGTAAACTGATAAGGTGCAATCTTACTCTTTGCATTGGTTAACTCATTTAACAGGGTTGACTTACCAGCATTTGGAAAACCAATTAAACCAACATCAGCAATCAGTCTAAGCTCAATCCTAAAATGTCCAGACAAACCAATTTTACCTTCAGTGTTTTCTGTTGGAGTGGTGTTACGAGAACCTTTAAAGTGTTCGTTTCCCAAACCACCCTTACCGCCCTTAAGTATTTGGAAACTGTCTCCTTCTTTGATTAATTCCCAAACGTCTCCTGTCTCAATATTTTTAATCACCGAACCGATTGGTAGCTCCAAAACAAGATCATCACCGTTCCTTCCAGTTTTGCTGTTCTCTTCACCATGACCACCTGCTCCAGCCGAAAGTTCTGTAAAATGAGCATAGCGAGCTAAACGAGAAATATCTCGAACAGCCTTAATCACAACATTTCCACCCCAACCACCGTTACCACCACTTGGCCCAGCAAATTCTTTATACTTTTCGTGTCGCCAGCGAACAACACCGTCACCACCCCTTCCGGCTTCCAAAAATATTTTTAATTCATCAACAAACGCCATAATTAATTTTTTATTGCTTTACTCACTAAATCCAACGCACCCTCTTTACTACCTGCAATACAAAAAAACAAATTGTTGTGACAGAACAAAGCATCTTTTACTCCTGTCTCTTTTTGCAGAGCCTCATCACGTAGACCAGCCCAACTCTGTGGCAGATTTTTTCTGTTCCTAAAAGATCTCTCAGACTCTGGAACAGACCTGACATGCCAACGATCTTCGTTCTTTTTGTGATAGATAACAAACAATGGTTCTGGATAGAGAGTTATTACACTCTTCCAAGGATATGGTCTGTCTAGAACAATAACCTGCTTATCTTCGGATGCATGATAGGTCTCTTCCACTTTTTTCCAACCCTCAACTATTTGATCAGCAACCTCAATCTCTCTTTGAATTATTTTCTTAACCTGAGGTATAGCAGAAAAAAATATCTCGTCCATATTAACAGAACCCTCCTCTTTCCAAGTCGGCTGAAACAAAAAAGTTAACCTCTGCAATGAATACTCTGAGACAGATTTCATGATTGGCTCAGAAAGAGCAAACCCATTATCGTTAGCATCTATTGGTTGGACAAGTTTCAAATCTACATACTCCCAAGCATCTTTGTTTTTAGTAAGCTCCAGTCCAAAATGTTTCCAGATTAAACCAAAAGAAGCGTACGGAACACTGTTCTCTCTCTTTCCAGCTCCTCCTTTTTGATGATGATCGAATCTTTTTTTATCAGGGTCATAGGTTACTCCAACATCAAGAACTAAGTCAGCTTCGTCTATTTCTTTCTGATCTCTAGTTCTTACAACTTCAGCTTCTGGAAATATTAACAAAAGCAACGCAACTGAAAAAAGATCATCAGCGTGAAAAGAACCATTATGTGTAACAATTTTTTTTACCATATATTTTTACCTAACATCTTTTTTTTGAGAATCGAGAGCTCTAACAAACTCGTTTCCAATCCAGTTTAGAATTGAAATACCAATTGCTCCCCAAACTCCCCACCAGAACCCTTCGACCACAAAACCTTCAACAAAAGATGCGAGGAACAGTAGAAGTAGTGCGTTTATAACAAAAGTAAAAAGCCCAAAAGTTAAAATATTAATCGGCAGGGTTATAAAAATCAACAACGGTTTGATAAAGATGCTCAAAATTCCCCACAAAACAGCCACAATTAGAGCAATGTATGTGCTGGCAATTGAAATACCAACCAAAAGCTCAGCTATTATAATAAACGATAAGGCGGCAACTAGCCATTTAGCAACTAAATGTATCATTCCTAGATTCTAACACAGATTCCATATTGAGTCTTTAGTTTATTTTAGGTGAATCACCCAACATAAACGGATAGATGGTTAGAAGTGCAAACAATAAAGCCAAAACAACTGGTCCAGCAATAAAACCTATCGGACCAAAAAAGTATATTCCACCTAGAACCGAAACCAAGACCAAAAAAGGATGAATCTGCATTTTTTGATCAACCAAAATTGACCCAAGATACTCGTCTATAATAATAACAGCTAGAATTCCCCAAACCAAAAGGCCAATTGCTGAAAAAATTGACCCTGAAACAAACAAAAAGATAGCACCAGGAACTATCACAAACATCGGCCCAACAATAGGTAACATTGCAGAGATAGCTGCCACTGAACCCCAAAGAACTGGATTTGGTACTCCAAATATTAACAAACCTGTTCCAACCACAAAACCTTGAATAATTCCAACCAAAAGTCTACCTCTAACAACAGCATTAACTGCTTCATGCATTTTTTCCAAAATCACTCCAGTGTGATTATCTGGCAAAGGACTCAACCATTTAACAGACCGAACCAATGAAGGTCCGTCACGAAACAGGTAAAAAATTGCTAAGACCATTAAAAACAATCCAATAGTTATTCGAAAGACGCTTGCAAACAGACTGTTGAAGTACCCCATAACCACAGACAGTCCGTCATTAATCAACTCCTCAGTATTTAGAAGCTTTCGAAGTTCAACCTCGACAGCAGGAACCCTTTCTGAAACATAAAGCTCAGCTGATTTTAGGAAACTGTTAATATTTTCAATAATCTGCCCATCTGTGGTCAATCTTTCTGATATCTCTTTGGCTTCCTGAAAAAGCAAAGTACCAAAAATAGATAAAGGAATAGCAAGTATCAAAATTACCAAAACTGTACTAACAATCGATGAGGTGTTTCTCCATTTAATTAGCTTCTGAACTTTCTTATGAAGTGGGTAAAAAGCAATTACAAAAAGAACGGCCAGAAAAATAGGTGTTAAGAACGGAGCGATTATAAAGAAAGCTAAAACAGAAACCGCTAAGATTAGTAACACAAAGAAATGAAACTGATATCGAGTTGTGCTCATAAATTTATATTAACATTGTACCACATCTATTTCTAAGAATAAGATTACACCCTAAGATTTAAAATTCTTTATTCTTATAAAATAAACTAAAAAAGCAAAAATCACTACTGCAACCAAAAGCATAAGCAAACTTTCAAAACGGGAGATCATCTCAGCGTACTCTAAATACTGTAAACCCATATACCAACCCAAAAGTGAAAAAATAACTCCTCTAACCATAACCCCCAATAATGTTATAATGCTGTACTTAAAAATATTCATTCGAATAAATCCGCAAAAAAGCGCAATAGCGACACTTGGAACTAAAGGTATAATTCTCAAACCAAACAAACTCCACTCATCAATTCGACTATCTTTTAGACGACTCTGTAAACGCTCAACATCTCTCCAAGAAATTCCAAAAAATCTACCCCATCTATCAATTACAGGCCGACCCGCAAACCGACCTAAAGCGTAGATAATTAATGAGGCTAAAAGCATTCCTATAGCATACGGCAGAGCAACCAACAAAATTGCAGATGATACTAACGAGAGAGAAAAAACACCTTCCAGAAAGAAAAATCCAGATGCTGTCATCACGACTGGTGATGGTAAAGGAGCAATCAGCTCTTCAAAAAAACCAGCAAGAGCAACACCAAAAACTCCGTACTCTACCAAATATGTCTCTATAAAATTGATTACTGTTTCTATCACAAAATTTACTTAAAAACTAAATCAAAAAATTAAATTCCACAACATTTCTTGTACTTTTTCCCCGAACCACAAGGACAAGGATCGTTTCTACCAACCTTATCAGCTGAACGAATAGGAGTGCTCGAAGAATTTCCAGATTTTAGAACAGATCCTTCAGCATGAATCTCTCTAGTCTGAACCTTTTCAATCTTAGACAAACCAGCTCCAATATTCGGCAGAAGTTTTAGAAGTTCGTTTCGGACAGAATTTTTCATATCTTGAAACATTCGAAGACCTTCCTTACGGTACTCGACTAAAGGGTCTCGTTGACCGTATGCACGTAACCCAACACTAGAACGCATATAGTCCATAACCTCCAGATGATCCATCCAGAACATATCAAAAGACTGAAGAATCACTCTTCGAGCTGCTTCCAAAAACTCTTCCCTTCCAAGTTCTTTTTTCTTTTTTTCTATACTTTCTTTTACATCTTTTGTTGAATCACCAAAATACAAACTCTCAACATAAACATCAACATCATCTATTGCTCCAGAAAGGATTGATCTTCTTTCATCATAAATAGACTTTCGTTGATTATTCAAAACATCGTCATATTTTAAAATTTGTTTTCGAGCGTCAAAATGAAAACCTTCAATCTTTTGCTGAGCTTTCTCTAAAGATCTTGTAATGAACTTGCTTTCGATTGGCTGATCTTCCGGAATCTTAAATGTTCCCATCATATTTTTCACCATATCCGAAGCAAAAATACGCATCAAAGTGTCTTCTAGGGATACAAAAAATTGTGTTTCTCCTGGATCACCTTGTCTACCAGACCGACCTCTTAACTGATCATCGATACGTCGAGCTTCGTGACGCTCTGTTCCCAAAACAAACAAACCACCTAGGTCTGAGATTTCCTGAGCTTGTTCTTTAGTTCTTGGATTACCACCAAGCTTAATGTCGACTCCACGACCTGCCATGTTGGTTGCAATTGTGACTGCACCTTTTCGACCAGCCTGAGCAATTATCTCACCTTCTCGGTCATGATTTTTGGCATTTAACATCTCATGTTTTACACCTTCCTTTTGTAGATAATCAGACAGAATTTCGTTCTTCTCAATCGAAACTGTACCAATCAAAACTGGCTGTCCTTTCTCTTGTAGTTTTTTGACCTGCTGAGCAATGGCTTTTAGTTTTCCTTTTTCAGTTTGAAAAATAGAATCGTTTCTATCAATTCTTTTAATTTGTTTGTTGGTTGGGACCAAGATAGTTTCTAAACCATAAACCTTCACAAACTCTTCGGACGAAGTCATGGCAGTTCCTGTCATACCAGCGATTTTTGGATACAGACGGAAGAAATTTTGATAAGTAACTGATGCAAAAGTTCGACTCTCGCGTTGCACAGACAAACCTTCTTTAGCTTCAACAGCTTGGTGTAGACCTTCAGACCAACGTCTGCCTGGTTGCAAACGACCAGTAAAAGTGTCAACAATTATTGCCTGTCCATCTTTAATCACATAATCAACATCAGGTTCGTAAAGCGCCTTGGCTCGAACTGCAGTTTCTAGATGATGTACATATTTTACACCTTTTTCGGTATATATATTGTCTATATTTAAAATTTCCTCAACTTTTGAAATTCCAGCATCGGTTAGAGAAACAGCTTTCATTTTTTCATCAACTGTATAATGCTCTTCTGGTTTTAACTTCTTTGACACATCAGCAAAAGTTTTATACAAATCTTCTGATTCTTGTGCTGGGGCAGAAATAATAAGAGGTGTTCGAGCTTCGTCAATCAAAACCGAGTCAACTTCATCGATAATCGCAAAATTAAAATCACGCTGCCGAATTTTTTTTGTACTGTATTCGGTGTTGTCTCGTAAATAATCAAACCCAAACTCATTGTTGGCACCGTAGGTAATATCAGCAATGTATGCCTCTGGTCTTTCAACTGGTCGCAAAAAATCTTCGACAACTTTAAACGAGCCAACCTCGTCTCTCTTTTGATCTAGATCTTCCCGCTTTGAGTCATACATAAATGAACCACTTTGAGATATCACACCGACTGAAAGACCGAGAAATTCATAAATCTGACCCATCCACACAGCATCTCTTCTTGAAAGATAATCGTTAACTGTAACCACATGAACTCCCTTACCTGTTAGAGCATTGAGGTATGCTGGTAAGGTTGCAACCAAGGTTTTTCCTTCACCAGTTCTCATCTCTGCAATGTTACCTTTGTGTAGAGATATTCCACCAAGTAGCTGAACGTCGAAATGACGCTCTCCTAGTGTTCGACGAGCTGATTCACGAACCAACGCATAAGCTTCTGGTAATATACTATCTAAAGAATCGCCTTTTAGAACCCTTTTTTTCAACTCTTCAGTCTTTTCTCGCACTTTTTCGTCGGACAAGGATTTAGTCTCATCCTCCAATAGATTTATTTTATCAACTAAAGGATAGTATTTTTTTAACTCCTTTTCGTTCGGATCACCGAGGACTTTTTTAATAAATTTAAACATAGATAAAGCTCAGTATACATTTTTAATACCACATAAACAAGGTAAAAAAATTACTCTGTTTATCAAGAAAATACCAAAAATATTGCAAGATATAGCTTTGACTATACAAAATTACCAACTGGAGTTACTTCAAACTCTATGTCTATTCCAGTTCTCTCTTTTACGAGATTTGCGATTTTTAATCCAAACCGATAAACCTCATCTCCGTTTGATTCTCCAAAATTAACCAGGACCAATGGTTGAGAATTAAACAGCGCAACTGAACCTTTTTTATACCCTTTCAAGTTTAGAACCTTATCCAAAATCCAAGCCAGTGGAATTTTTATCGAATTATCGGTATTTTCATAACCAGGCATCTCCGGAAATATTTTTTTTAAATCTTGAAATTTTTCCATAGAAACTACTGGGTTCTTGAAGAAAGAACCTGCCGTACCAACTTTTTTAATATCCGGGAACTTTTCAAATCGAATATCCAGGACGACCTGTCGTAAAAATTCTGGAGTTAACTTTTCTAAAGGTAAACCCGAGACTTTTTCTTTAATATCTTTGTAGTGGGCCACAGGCTTTGGATCCTTGGAAAGCACACAGTTAATTTTAAGTACAACATAATGTTTACCAGCTGACTCTTTAAAGATACTGTGTCTGTATTTAAAATCACAATCCTTTGCTGAGATGGTTTTTATTTTTTTATCGTTTATGTCCAGAACCTCAACCGATTCCAGAGAATCTTTTATCTCTACACCATAAGCACCAATATTTTGAATAGGTGTTGCTCCTGCAGTACCAGGAATACCCGATAGATTCTCTAAACCATACAAACCTCTTTTGACTGTCTCCAAAACCATCTGATCCCAGTTCTCACCAGCAGAAGCTCGAACCAAAACCTCACGACCACGATCCTCGAACTCCAAACCTTTTATATCCATCTTTATGACCTGACCAGACCAACCACTGTCGGAAAATAAGACATTAGATCCACCACCCAAAACAAAGATTGGTAAGTTCTGTTTTTGAGCCAACTCAACAGCTGATTTCAAATCATCAATATTTGAGACTGTTGTAAAAAAAGAGGATCGACCACCAGAGCCGAGAGTATTGTAAGGTGCTAACTGAACATTACTGTTATTTTTAAATGCCATTTTATCTTCCCAAAAACCAATCGGTTATTTATCTCCACCATCATCAACATCAAGTATTCTACGAAGTTCAGACTCTGGAATTTCATCTATAACTTTTTTCTCTTTAGTTTCATTTTTATTCTGCTTAGAGTCGTTATCTTTTTTTGAATTTTCTTGTTTTTTATTTTTTTTGTCTTGCTGATTTTCTTCATTGGATGATGATGCCTTTTTTTCTTTATTTTTTTCTCTCTCTTTTAAAGTTGATAGTATGTTTCGTAAATCCGATCGATGATCTGTTGAGTTTTTCAATGATGGTGCTCTGTTATCTCTAGAAGGATTTTCTTTTTTCGGATTTGATTGAACAGACTGAGAACCAGACACATAAGTATCTTTTTTATTAAACGACGGACGCTCGTCAGATTTTATTTCTGTTGGCTTATTAAAAACTTTATCACTCATACCCTCATTCTTTCTAGGTTGAGCGTTTTTTACATATCCAGATTTTTGGTTGGGATTTGGATGTTTGAAGATCACTTTTGCTTGTCCTTTAAAAGGCGCTTGTGGTGGTTGGTTTGGTTTTTTATCATTTGAGTTTGGCCTATTTTCTGTTCGAGCTTTAATCTCTGGCTTAGAACCTGTTTTGTACCATTCATTTATAACCTTCTCAACATGACTTCTTTCGGCCGCATATTTCTGACGAGAAAATTCAACTATCTCATCACGAAAAGAAACATCTGGACGCTTAATTGGAGGTAAAGTTTTTGAAGAAAAAGGGGCAGAAGAAACTCCATCTATCATCAACTTTAAATAAATCTGAGCAAACCCAAGATTGACCATATCTTCTGAGGTAAATGTTGGCGCAAACTCTTTTTCTAGAACTTCGGCATCGTAGGCACCTACTCGAAAAGAGATCATTGTACCGACGTTACCAAAAACAGCTTCCTGAACTTCTTCGGTCATTTGTGCAATATATTGGTGAGCAATAGTTAGACTCAGTTTATATTTTCGCGCCTCAGAAAGAATGTCTGCAAATGATTCGTTAGCAAAAGACTGAAACTCGTCAACATAAAGATTAAAATCTGGTAGATTTTCTAACTCTGCCTCTGTGGCGTCAGCTCTAGACATAGCGGAAAGATACATTTTGGTAATCAACATACTTCCCAAAAGATTGGCATTCAACTCTCCAATCCGTCCTTTAGCTAAGTTAATGATTACGATTTTTTTCTTGTCCATTAAATCACGAAAATCAAAACTAGAGTGTGGCTGACCCACAATATCTCTAATTATCGGATTGGCAGTAAACTGACCAATTTTGTTTTGAATGGCAGGAGTAGCTTCTGCTGCAAAACGATCGGTGTATTTAGCAAACTCATCAACCCAAAAAGATTTAACTGTACTATCAGTAATGTTTTCGACCACCTTCTTTCGATATTCCTTATCAGAAAGCATTCGATTAATTCCCAAAATGGTTGACTCTGGGTATTCCAAAAGTGCCAAAAGAGTATTACCTAAAATATATTCCATTCTGGCAGACCACGCATCAACCCAAATCTTTTTAAAAGTACTCATCAAACCGCTGACGACCAAATGTCTTTTGTCGTAACCAACATCTTCCATAATGTTGAAAGATATGGGGTGGTCGGAATCAAACGGCGCGAAGTAAAGAACATCCTCAATTCGATCTTCCGGAACATATTCCAAAAGCAAATCGGCGCTCTTTCCGTGAGGGTCCAAGAAAGCCAATCCTTCTCCGTTTTGAATATCTTGCACAGCCATATTCTCGAGTAATGTTGATTTACCCATTCCGGTCTTTCCAATAACATACATATGTTTGGATCGATCCTTGTTTTTTATTCCAAATGGAGTGCACTTATTACGAAAATCAGTCTCAGCAAAGTATGTGACTCTATCTTTTAAATTATTTGAAGTCTTCTTAAATTCCATACTCTTATTATATTACACATATCGAGGACATCCAATTAAGATGCTGGGTCCAGAGCTTCACGGGTGTACCTATTAGAAGGGTCCCAGAGCATCCAACTATCTAAACCAGCATCGTATGTGGCCTTTATCTGAGCACGAACTTCCGCTGGACCATAAGTTCCACCATAGTTAAAATCTTGCAACCAAGGTCGTACTACCGAAGGATCATAGGATTCTTTGGAGTACACAGCTGGGGTGCTGGTACCCGATATTAACTGACCGTTTAATGTTTTGATCGGAGTTGAGGTCGCTACAGTTCTACGAACAGCATCGACTAAAGACCAGTTCACAATTTCATACGGACTGTGATTAGGATTACCTAAACCCTTAAAGCCATGAGGATAGTGCGACGGATAAACCATTGGTGAAAGGTAATCAAAGTAAGGTAGAGCTTTTTCCCAAATCTGTCCAATACCTAAATCGTTAGTACTTGAAGTAGTCATACCAAACAAATCAGCCGAAGTTACTACACCTAAATCCCTAAGCTCGTTGTGGAGATAAGCAAAAAACTCTTCCATCACCTCAGACTTGTTCCTTCCCTCACTTACAGGGAAATAAGTATCCGACATAGGACCATCTGAAGGAAAACGGATATAGTCAAAATTTATTTCATCAAAGCCAAGGTCGTAGGATTCCCTAGTTAACCGAACATGGTAATCCCAAACCTCTTTTGCTCCAGGGTCGGTAAAATGTATACCTTTATTATCTTTCCAAATCCCTCCATCACTTTCTTTTTGAACAGCTAGGTCTGGTCTTTTTTTAGCTAAAAATTTATCTTGGAAAACAGTCACTCGTCCTATAACAAAAATACCTTTTTCATTTAGAGAATAAACAAAATCTCTCATATCCCAAACCGGACAGTGGGTTGCGTATGCTTCAGCTAAATCAGGATCTTCAGCTCGAAACGAAATCATTCCTGTAAAGTCTTTAATGTCTATTATTATTGCATTCAACTCTGTTTCTTCAATCAACTGAACCATTCTATTTCTTAAAGAAGGAGTACCTGCTACACAGCTAGTCATATAGACTGCTCTTAATGACTCTGGAATATCTAACCTAATTGGTATGAATTTTTCCTCTTCGGTTTGGTCAACTTTATCATTAGATTTTTCCTCTTCAAAAATTTCTGTGTAATCTTTAACCTGATCTCTATTTTTATCAGATATGTAACTGTCAGAGAAATATGGTACCGTCACCAAAGCCAACAAAAAACCTAAAACCAGAGTTATTAAAAAACCAAAAAAAATTTTCTTAATCATACTTTGTAATTTCATTATCACTATCATTTACAATCTCTCCTCTAAGTGTAATCACACTATCCTCATTAGATTCCTCTGTCTCAGAATTAGACGAATTACTCGAAAAATCATCACTCTCATATATCACAAGATTATAAAGCTCAGTCAAAATAATTGCTAAAGCCAAACCAAACAGAATCCAAGGTTCGAAACTCCTAGGGAAACCTAAAAGTGGTGTAGTTGCGACTAAAAGTGCGCAGATGATTATAAACGAATGTTTTCTCATATTTTTATTACAATTAATATAATGTTTTAACTTTCTGTATTAGAATATAATACCACAACCCCTTCCGAAACCAGCTCATCACTCACAGAAGAGATATCTCCTGCCCCCATAGATATTATGATACTGTCTGTTGAGTCTTTCTCAACTATCCAACTTTTAACATCAGAAAGTCTTTCGACAGAAAAAGCCTCAGTCCCCATCCTGTTTATCTCTTTGGCTAAATTCATACTGGAAATCGAACCGTCCGAAACCTCTCTTGCAGCATAGATTGGAGCAATCAAAACAGAGTCAGCTGTTTGTAGAGCCTCGGCAAACTCCTGGAAAAAATCTATAGTTCGACTAAAAAGATGTGGTTGAAAAACAGCTCTAATTTTTTTGGTTGGATATTTTTCTTTTATACCTTTTAAAGTTTCTGAGATAGCTTGTGGATGATGAGCATAATCGTCTATCAAAACAGAACCTTTTTTAAGTGACCCTCTAATTTGAAACCTGCGCCAAGTCCCTTGAAACTTTTCGAGTGTTTTAGATGTTTCTATTGAAACCAAACCAAGAACCTCGGAAGTTGCAATCGCGGTTTTTGCATTTTCTTTGTTGTGTTCACCTGGCAGAGGTAAATCCGGAGATTTGTATTTAGAATAATCAACTATCTGAGCTTTTATGTCAGATAAAACAGCAGAAACATTTTTTAGATTAGGATTACAAACCACATACCCAGTATCTGGAATTTTTTGGACAAGTTCTGAAAAAGCTTTTTGAATATCAGATAAATCTTTATAGTAATCAAGGTGATCTTCCTCTATGTTAGTTATAATCAAAATATCAGGGTTTAGGTGTAAAAATGATCTTTTGTATTCACAAGCTTCAACAATCAAAAACTTACTTTTACCTAATCTAAAATTACTTTTCAAACTATTCATCACACTACCAACAATTACTGTCGGATCCAGACCAGCCTGAATTAAAGAATCAGAAATCATTGCTGTAGTGGTTGTCTTTCCATGCGTTCCAGAAACCGCAACAGTTGTGTAGTCCGAGGATAATTGACCAAGAGCTTCTGGATAACTCATCACAGGTATATTTAATTCCTTAGCCAACAACAAAACAGGGTCTGTCTCAGACAATGCAATGGTATGGATTAAAAGTTCCGTCCCTTCCGGAATTTCTTGTTTTTCAGGAGATATTTTAACTGAAATACCTTCACTAACAAGAGACTCTATTAGGTTGGACGTCTCTCGGTCGGAGCCGGTTATTTCTTTACCACAAGAGTAAAGCATTCGTGCTAAGGCTGACATCCCGATTCCACCAATCCCAGCAAAATGGACTCTTAGAACTCCTGGAAAATCTCTTTTCATTCGATAAACTATAGCATATATGATATACATTGAAAAATTCCAGAAACCGTGCTTAGATAGACCCAGACGTACAACCTAAATATAGAAAGGAGGTTCTAGATGACACACATAAAGATTAGAGAAAAGTTCTTTGATGACAAAGTTGAAATAGTCAGGAGAGGTCGGCCGGTGGACTGGAGCATTGAGGGTCTAAACGAGCAAAAAGATTTGAAAAAAAGTACTCTCAGAAAAAAGTTTGAGCAAGTAAAATCTCTTTGCGTACCCAAAGGTATCAATACCATCTGGGCACCTACCTCGACCGACTTTAACTCTGTTATTTCCGAAACCATTGATTTCACTAATGAAATTACTGACGGAGAATTCCGAATCTACCGCGGAGTTATGGCTGACGGTCTGGAAGTACCAGAAAACGATGGTGTGTTCCTAGCAAGTGCAGACTGTCCGACAATCATAGCGTTTGATCCACAAAAGAATCGTTTGGTGGTTGCTCACGCAGGTCGGAACTGCTTACTCGATAGACAGTTAATTGACACCAACACACCTTCTCGAGACCACTTCTCAGTTGTAGACGCGGTAATCGACAAGTTGGGCACAAACATAAAAGTCCATATTGCTCTAGGTATTAAGAGTAAAAACTTCACACATTTAGTCACAGACCCAGTATATGGTGAAAGCAACGACCGAATGTTAAAGTTTATATTCGAAAAATACAGTAACTGCTTTTACTGGCAACCAGAGGAGGGGCAACTCAGTCTTTCTATGTTGATAAAAGCACAGTTAGAAATATATGGAGTCCGTCGTATATCATGGGACAATCTTGATACCTACGAGGACAAAAATCAAAACGGTGACCTTCTGTGGCACAGCTACTCGCGCGACAGAACATCTAAAAGAAACGGCATCTTAGTTTGCCGTAACCCCTCTGCTTAAAACAGAGGGGTTTTTTATTCGAATCAAAAATATACTTCGGATTCGTATAATCCTGAAAATGGGTTATTCTCTTCCTTTAAATTTTCAATAATTCTTTCGATGGTTGAGTTGTCAGGATTTAGGTTATCTAAGACCTGAAACTCAATAAGCGCTTTGTTATAATCACCTTCAAAGGCGTAACTAAGACCTAAATAATATCGAGCGTCTGCAAAATCAGGCACTGTGTCTACTATTGAACCAAAATGTCTTTTAGCTAAACTATAATCTTCTAAATTATAATAAATCAAACCTAACTCTAAAATCAAACCGAGATCATTTTGTGAAACATTAATAGCTCTTTCAAGATACCTTATTGATTCTTCTGCTCTATCTTCACTTAACTCTAATCGCGACATCATCAATAAAGCTTCTAAGTAATTTGGTCTTGAAGCCAGAGCTTCCAACAAATTAACCCTAGCATCCTCTGATAGACCCATAGAAATATTTAATCTAGCTTTTTCCAAATAAATATCAATACCGTAAGGATTTAGACTTAATGCCAAATCATAAGAATTAATAGCATTTTGATACACCCTCGAGACAAAATTTTGATCTTCAACAACAGAAATTGGTTTCCTATAAACCGAAGCTATGTTTGTTAGATTTAGATAGTTAAATCTATCAATTTCCAATGCCTGACCAGCATAGTTAAAAGCTAAATCAACATACTTATTAAAAAAATCATTCGCTTCCTCTTCACCTACTCTACCTAGAGATAAATTCTCTGTAACTTGATCTGCTTTAAACAAAAATATTTGCGTTATAAATCTCAGATATAGATCATTTTGACTAAATAAATTAGCTTTCAGTAGTAAATCCCCTGCACGATGAATATCTCCTCTTTCAATCTCACTTTGTGCTTTATTAAATATGTAAGAAGCATAAATTTTTTGACTTATAATATAAAATAAATTAACTGACACAACTATAAAAAGTATTAAGAACAAACTTAGAATGATTTTTTTCTTAAGATTAATTGTTTTCAAAAAACTAGACTCTGAAAGTATAATTTCTTGATTAACAATAAGTGAAGACAGAAATACACCTGTAAAAATAAAAGCTAGAATTAGGATAACAAGGTTCGGAACTAAAATCAGAATAAAAAGCCACAGAATCAACATAGTCCAAAATGTATAAAAACCTAAACACCAACTAACACGATCTTTTTTAATAAAGAAAATTGACCGTATACCAATAAAAATAATAAAACCAATAAAACTAAGCCAACCTAAGAAACCGAGCATACCAACATTAACTATGGATGAAACAAGCCAACTTGAACCAGAATTAAAATTCTGGTTCCAAACAATTGATTTAGTAACAGATTCTGGTCTATTTAAAAACCACTGATTTGAAAAACTGTTTGGCCCAGAACCAACTAATAGATACTGAATATTTTCCTCAAAATTACTTTCTACCAAGTCATAGGTAGCATTCCATGAAAGTCTATTCTGTTGCGCAGAAAGACCTAGATGATCTGAAATATTACCAACGAGTGATTGCCCACTCAAAATAAAAACTACAGAAATAATTAAAGTCCCCAAACTTATACAAAAATTATTTGTGTATAATTTTTTATTCTTTAGTTTGGCATTAATAGAAATATAGACAAAATAGAATAAAGTAAAAAAACCTAAGACAATCCAAACTTCAGCAATATTTATTAAAACTAGGAATAAAATTAGAACTAAATAAATACCCCACAGAGATCTTTTTACCCATTTAGTTAAATTAATTTCTTCTAAAGTGATCAAAATTAAAACAATTCCTACAGAGAACAGAATCGCTAAATCAGTAACACCCCCGACAGTACTGGAAATAACATCCTGAAACAGATCGATGGGAAGAAAAACAAAAACAATCCTAATAATATTAATTAGGAGTAGAATCAGTATAGATAAAAATATAGCAAACAATACATAAACAATTCTACCCACACTACTAACTGTCTGAAATACCATATACATTAAAACAAACAGCACAAGAATAAAAATAAATGTATTATTCTCAAAATTAAATCCGATCAATGATTTATATATATTTGAGGACAAAAGTCCGGACAATAAATACAAAAAAGGGACAACCGAGAAAATTAAAAAATATCTACTTGATGGATATTTAATTGACCTATTTTTTAATAGATAAAGGATATAGAGTAAAATCAAAGCAGAAACACCGACAAAGAAAATAAATATTTTTGTAAGATGAAATCCAAAAGACGGAATGTAAAAAAAAGGTAAAAGAAAAATAATTCCTACCAAAACATAAAAATTAAGTTTCTCAAAAGAGAAGTGTTCTCGAATTTTTTCAATATTTTTTCTTATCACTTTATTTAATTACAAGAATCCTAATCAATTTCTTCACTAACACCTTCTGGATTTTCTTCACCACCATCATCAACAACTGGTTCTGGATCACCTCCATCGTTTAAACTAGAATCACTGCCATCACCACTCTCGTCTTCATTAGATGACGAAGGTAAATCACCCCCTTCTTCTGAGGGTTCATCCTCCGTCTGACTTTCACCATCTTCATCAACAGAGCTCTGGTCTAAATCCGGATCATCACTCTCTTCTGTCTGCCCTTCATCTGTTTCTTGTTGTGTAGAGTCGCTTGATTGATCATCAGAAGAACTATCTGTTTTTGTTTCATCAGACGAACCACTATCAACTGCAGTACTGTTAGTTTTATTTAAAATTTCAATCAAGGTTTTTTCATCTATACAAGTTTCACCAACACAAACTCTGTCGGTTTTTACCTCCCTGACAAAAATCTCTCCAATTCCATTAAACAAGGACTGGACTTTTTGATTTATTTCTTGAACTGAGGCTACAAGATAAGGGATCATTCCTGTTGTGGATAGTGATTTCAGACCATTTCTGTCGGTCGAGACCAAATGAGGAAAGACTTCTTCAACTTCCTGAGCAATGAATCCATATCTAATCTCTGCACCTTCTCCTTGAGATTCCCAACGATAAGAGACTGGATTTAATGCCATCAAATCTTCTGTGACTGATAGTTCTGAGAGTGGTAAAATGTCAGTCTTAAGACTCTCGTCGGATGAACAGTTGAGAGAAGTGGTCGCAGGATCAATAGTACAGGTTGCTGTGGTGTTGGTAAAACCAGCCACACTACCTGCATCACCAACCTCAACATGTAATCTGTATTCAGGTACATCAGTACCGATAGCAACATCTCCATCAGCATTAACTGTAAACAATTTATTATTACTGCCATCAAGAACTAAGAAAGTATTTACGGTTTCTTCCCAACTTAAGACAACTAAACCGTCACCACCGTCTCCTCCAGCTCCACCTCCTCCACCACCTCCTCCACCTCCAACATCTCCACCTAATCCTCCAACTCCGGAATTTTCTCCAGAACCTCCTCCACCTCCACCTGCAATAGTTGTACTTCCATCACCACCATGACCACCACGTCCACCTGAGGCATTACTTCCTCCTCCTCCACCTCCTGCAACTCCACCGTCACCACCATGACTTACAGATCCACCAACAGTTCCAGAACTTCCACCACCACCACCACCTCCGTGATTTTCAGTTCCATTACCTCCTTTACCACCTGGTACAGTATTAGTATTTACTACTCCACCACCTCCTCCTCCAGGCTCTCCACCGGCTCCACCACCAACATCAGGGCTTGCACCCCAAAGACCACCGTCTCCACCGACACCACCATCTCCTCCGGCTCCACCGTCTCCTCCATCTTGATTGCTAGTACTTCCTCCAATCTGACCAACTGCAGTTTCTCCTCCACCACCTCCTCCTCCGGCTCCACCATGTCCAGTAGAAGAACCTCCAGAACCACCCGCAAAGTTAAGTCCTCCTGCTCCTCCACCTCCGGCTCCACCAACACCTCCGGTAGATCCTCCGCTACCTCCAATAGCACCCACACTAGCACCTCCACCACCACCAGAACCACCATGCCCATTAGCAGAACCACCATCTCCTCCAACACCTCCTGCATGTGCAGCTCCTCCACCTCCACTACCGCCAGCAGAAGTTACGCTTCCACTAGAACCACCAGAGTATTTTACATCACCAACACTACTTGTAGCAGAGCCTCCTGCACCAACAGCGGGAGCACCACCAGTCCAATCACCACCACTACCACCCTTTGCCATTACTCCAGTTGTTGCATTATCAAAGTAGCTGTCACCACCCACTTGTCCGGGTGTTCCTGATCTTCCTTCTCCACCCAAACCAACCACAACATCATATACTGTGCCTGATGAAACAGAGTAATTTTCCTTTTTAGCATAAGCACCTCCACCACCACCAGTACCAGCCCAACCACTAGACGCTCCAGCTCCACCACCACCAGCACCCCAAGTTTCAACAGTGACTGCAGTTACCCCATCAGGTACTGTCCAAGTACCTGAAGTACTAAAAACTTCTTTTTTTGTTATTACTGACTGAGAATCACCTTTAACAGTTAATTTAGCTGAAACATTATTTGTACCTACACCCAACATATTATTCTCTATATCCCAATATAGTTGGTCATCACCACCGATGGTTTGGTTACTGTCCCAGAAAGAAAGTTGGCCTACTGAAGTAGTAGCTGAGAACCCAACAACATCATTCCAAGACAAAACACCCGCTCCGTTAGTGGTAAGAGCTTGGTTTGCACTTCCAACTATACTTGGCCATTGATAGGAAACCGTATTAAAAGTAGTAGTGCCTGTAACACTCAGGTCTGCGTTAACAGTTAAATTACCGGTCATAGGTGCTGAGCCATCAAGTTGTAGATATCTGCTATCACCCCAAGCGTCATCAAAAGACAAAGATGAATTTACAATTGAAATACCATCACCAGTAAATGCCGTGATTAAGACATCAGAACCTAAAACCAAACCATCGGTAGTGGTTGTTCCTTGAACAGTTAGATTTTGGCCATCCCAAGTTAAAGTCGAAGTGCTGGTTATAGTTTCAGAGTCTGACCAAAAAGCTAGGTGATTAACTTCTCCAGTACCTGTCACCCTATCACCTAAATTGAGCCAAGATAAATTACCATTTCCATCATTTGATAACACCTCACCAGAACTTGTAGCCTGGAACTCAGGCCAAGAATACTCGACTCCATTAAAGGAAGTATTACCAGTTGCGCCAAAGGTTCCATCTACTGTTAAAGTTTGTCCAGGATTACTGGTTCCAACTCCGATTTTACCATCACTTAAAATTCTTAATCTCTCAGCAAATATGTTCTCTACAAAAGGATCCCCAGATGATCTCAATGAGAAACCGATGTGTGCAAAAGTAGAACTATCAAAAGTTCTCTCCATTGTTGTTGAAGTGTCTTGACCAGATTTGTATGAAGAAAATGTGTGTCTGAGAAGCTCTGTAGAAAAAATTTCAGTTTGCTCCAAGGGAACGCTAGAGCTATCTACTGATGACAAACTCAATACCTCGACAACTAAATCACCTAATTCAGAGGATATGCTTAGACTAGAAGATGTGTTAGCAACACCAGAACCCGTTTGATTAGAACTACGAAACGGGTCTGGTGTATACGTATCACTAAAAGTAACAGCAACAGCCCTAGTTTCCCCCCAACTATTTGTAACAACTATATCATGTGCTCCAACGGAAACATTGTTTCCTGATAAATAAAATATATCTAGTCTGTGATTAGTACCGGCAAGTTCTGTAAACACCCGAGTTAGAGGTTCTGAATTAAAACTAATATTTGAAACAGGTGCACTGGTTTGAACTGCAGTCACTACAACTAAAGTACGATCCTCAACAGCGGGTACTGTATGCTGAAATGTACCATCACCTATTGTATGATTTTCAAATTTTGGATTACCAACTGCTACACCACTGCCAGTCTTAAAAACAAAACCACCACCATCTCCGCCCCCTGTACCTCTAGATGCTTCAAAAACAAGATCTCCACCCTCAACATTCTCACCTGAACCTATTGGTCCCCTTAGAGTAAATCCGGAAATATCATTTGTTCCATCACCAGAACCTAAAACCAATGTTGAGGTTCCAGAAAGTGTTAGTGCAGGAGAACCAGTTAGTGTGCTAGTACCGTCCCAGAGAGCAAGTTGGGTTGATGTACCAGAGCCTGTTACCGCACCAACTCCATCAACTCCTTGCCAGGTTAGTTCACCTAAGGAGTTAGTGG